>JAYTXB010000163.1:0-4207 GCA_043743205.1 Schlesneria sp. | reverse complement strand
CGCACGGCCGCCTCGGCTAGCCCGACAAGGATCGTCTTGGGCATCGCGCCGGGTGAGATATCGACCTCGACATCCACCGGTAAAGCGTCGATCCCCAGCAGCGAATAGGTCGTCAACTTGGCCAGCATGATGAACGAACGCCGCAAGAGAGAGTGTTTGTGGAGCGACGTGAAAGCGGTCCCTCGACGTGATGCGGTTTCATTCTGAAAGAGGCGATGCGCGTTCGCAAGCGCGGCAGACAAACGGACGTGACTCAGGGTGCCATTGCCCAAGGGGGTTGGCAAGCAACGTCACGAGTAGCGAAGCCTCTTCGACAAGGTAGCCCTGTCGCTCCGCGACAGGAAGCGCGCACGAGCGACGTTCCTCATTCAGAGGAGATGATTGGGCGGATCAACATCTCCTGTTGATCTCGCTTCCTGTCGCGGAGCGACAGGGCTACCTTGCCGAACAAGGTCTCGTCACGTCACCACCCCTGAACGACGACACCCTACCGTTTGGGATGCCGCTCGAAGTTCATGGCGACTCATCCGGGCGACCTATAGAATCCGCCCCGCTGCGTTCTGATTCACACTCCGTTGCCAAATTTCTAAGGACGGGCTCATCAATCACGGGAGTCATCCATCGGAATGTTCGAGGTGAGCCGAGTGCCGTGAGGCTCCGGATTCTTCGTCGAACAGTCCGGGGACTCACGGCACCCGGCTCACCAAATTCCGACAGTTATTGATGCGCCGGTCCTTAGCCCACTCCCACGGTTCCGCCCACCATGTCCCGCGATACCATTTTCGAAGCCAGTGTTGGTTACTTCCTAACGCCCATCCGGCCGTTCTTGGAAGATGACACCGTTTCCGAAATCATGATCAACGGCTTCAACGAAATTTACATCGAACGACGTGGACGACTGGAACGAACCAACGCCGAGTTCCCGAGTCACGATGCATTGTTGTCGGCCGTTCACAACGTCGCCCAATTCGTGAACCGTGAAATCGACGCTGATCGACCGATCATGGATGCCCGGTTGCCGAACGGTTCGCGCGTGCATGTCGTGCTGCCACCGAGTGCCCGTCGCGGAATCTACTTCACGATCCGCAAATTCAATCGCGACATCTTCGGGATGGACGACCTGATCCATCTCGGCAGCATGTCCGAGTCGGCGAAAGAGTTTCTCGAAATCTGCGTCCGCCTCAAGAAGAACATCATCGTCGCGGGAGGAACCGGCACCGGAAAGACCTCGCTGCTCAACGCCGTCTCCACCGCGATTCCTGCGGACGAGCGGATCGTCGTGATTGAAGACAGCTCCGAACTCCGACTGGCTCAGCCGCACACGCTCTACCTGGAAGTGCAGACGCCGGATGCGAACGGTCGTGGCGGCGTCTCGATCCGCGATCTGTTCAAGGCGTCGCTCCGAATGCGGCCCGACCGCATCATCGTCGGTGAAGTTCGCAGCGGTGAGGCTCTCGACATGATCCAGTCGATGATCAGCGGCCACGCGGGCAGTCTGACAACCGTTCACGCGACGACACCGCGCGACGCTCTGATCCGACTCGAAACGCTCTCACTGATGTCCGAGGTTGAGTTGCCGGTCTACGTCGCACGGGCGCAAGTTGCCTCGGCCATTAACCTCGTCGTGCAACTGGCTCGTTACTCGGAAGACGGGTCGCGTAAAATCTCGCGCATCGCCGAGGCCTACGGTTTGGACAAGGACAACAACTATCAATTTCGTGACTTGTTCGTCTCGCAGATTAAAGGCCGCACCCCACAAGGCCGGTTGATCGCGGACCTCGCTCCGGTCGGTGTCGTCCCGACGTTCGCGGGGGAACTGGCGGACTATGGTCTCGAAGGGATGATTCACGCTACCAAGGGACTGTGGGGGTAAGGACCGGCGCATCAACAACTGGCGGCGTCAATCTGATGATCGAGGTGAGCCGGGTGCCGTGAGGCCCCGGGTTCTTCGCCGAAAAGTCCAGGGCCTCACGGCACCTGGCTCACCAAACTCCGACGGTTATTGATGCGCCGGTCCTAAACGCTGTTAGCGCTTCGCTGAAAACAAATCCCAAGTCACACCGCTCGTTGCACCTCTCGACGCTTGCCCCGTAAAACCCGAACGCCCCACTCCCATCCTCTGCCCTTAGCTAGCAGCTCACAGCTAATGGCGAACCGCTCTTCAAAGGTGTCCCGCATGAAAGGCCCCGGCTACAAGACCTCCTTGGATATCAGGCGGACATGGAAGTGTCCCGCCTGTGGAGTCGAACGAAAGCAGCTCGGTGACGTGACGACGATGACCTGCACGTGTCGCGAGGGGGGCGTCTTCATGGCGATCGTCACGGAGAAAATCGTCGCACCTCGTCCCTATCAGCCGCTCAACGAAAACGATGTCCGCTCGGCCACGTTCGGAATCGATGACATGCCCGTGCTGGAACCGCATCCCTCAACGATCCCCGCGCCGCGCACCCCCGCTCGGCGGTCTTACGGTGAGCCACCCGCGAACAACGCGGAACCTCAACCGGCTGCCGCCGATGCTCCCGCGACCGTCCGTGCCAAAGCGAATGTCACCGCGCGCCCGGCCGCTGCGGCACCGTCACGTTCAACTGAGTCTCCCGAGCCAAAGACATCACACGCTACGGCACCAACTCCACCGACCACTGCTGCAATGCCCGAGGAATCCATCCCCGCGATGGCGACAGAGTCCACCTCAACACCGACCACGCCTTCCGCCACAGCACCCGACGACGACTGGGGTGAAGGAATTCTGTGAGGCCGCAGTTCAGTCAGGTCGGGTGCGTCGAGACGCACCTTTTCAGGTTGGCGGCGAACGGTGCGTCTCGATGACTCGACGCACCCGACTTGGCTGAGGGCTGGCACATCAACAACTGGCGACATCAGTCTGATGATCGAGGTGAGCCGGGTACCGTGAGGCCCCGGGTTCTTCGCCGAACAGTCCGGGGCCTCACGGCACCCGGCTCACCAAATTCCGACAGTGAATGAGGACGGATCGACTCCGCGCCAACGACGGAAGAACCCCTCACCCTAGCCCTCTCCCCGCAAAGCCGGGGCGAGGGGACAAGGCCGTGAATCCGACGGTGATTTCTGCGGCAGTCCTAAGTCCCCCGTTCTTCACCCCAAGAGCCGGAGGACTTATCCCTCGCGTGGCGACGAGTGATGTGTTTTAGGCGAGCCGCATGCCGTAAGGCTGCGGGTTTCCTGCGGCGATCAAGAACCCGCAGCCTTACGGCGTGCGGCTCGCCAAGGCATCATTCATGACCGCGCGAGGAATGAGCTGCCCACGTCAGCGCGGCGTCGCGCGCGACACCGCTGCTGCGGCGAGGTCATCGCGGCGGCGTTTGAGGCGTGGGTCGAGGGACTCCTCCCGCTGCTCACGCCGGACTTCTTCCACGGTCATCAGCAAGCTCTGTTCGTGTCGCCAGAACTGGAAGCCGTAGTCGAGCAGCGCGAGTCCGAACAACGTCAACGCCAACAGCAGCCCGAGTTCACCAAGGCTGCGTGCGAGGAGGCTCAGCATCTCCTCTGGCTCGCTCGTCGTGAAGGCCCCCCATCTTGAGAGCCGCAGCCGGGCGAACGCCATCAGCACGACGAGCAACGTCGCCAGCTTGATGAGTCCCATGGCCATGGCGACCCACGTCGATAATGACATCCAACGACCGATTCCATTCGCGGGGTCGAGTCGCTCCCACGTTGGCAATGCCAACGACGGCGTCCATAAGAACCCCGTTTGCATCAAGCTGCTTAGAGCTGCCGCGCCGACGACAATCAGCAACAGCGGACCAGCCGCCAACGCGAGTCGCTGCGCCACGAACGTCAGCGTGCTCGCAACCACTTCGATCGTGATTGGCAGGGCCGGAGCAGACGACAGCCCACCGCGCATCGTTCCCGCCAGATGCCGTGCGACACCGGGACCGAGCCACCACAACGCCGCCATTGCCGCGAGCAACACCAGCGCCGCGACGAGATCCGCACTGCGCGCCACCGCACCACGCGCACGAGCCTCCCGCCGCCGCCGCTCGGTGGGTGGTTGAGTCCGTTCACCAAAATCAGCGGTAGACATGAGTAGGTCTCAACAATTCGGGCTCTCCACCACTTCGTGTTGATTCTTGTGGTACATCAGCCGCAGGGCGCTAGCCCCGGTTCGATTTCGCTGAACCGGGGCTAGCGCCCTGCGGCTAATTTCTGCGGGCCAACAGGAATGGCGGAG
>JAYTXB010000162.1:0-2717 GCA_043743205.1 Schlesneria sp. | reverse complement strand
CGATCTCCCTCGCTCACGCTTCGGGTTGGTAAATCATTTCCTGCCGCTCGCCATACGCGGAATTAATCGCCGAACTCGATCAGCGATGAGTTTGCGATGAGACACAACAGCACATTGCACCGAAGAGGGGGGTTGAGTCATGGGGTTCTTGAAACGTTTCTTCAAGAACACGTATCGCGACGGTGAGCCAAAGCACGGCCGCAGTAGCTTCGAGAATCTCACCGATGAGCAACTCGAAACGCACCTGCGGATCGCGCGTTACAACGGGTTCATGCTGACCGATGCTGTTCGTCCGTCGTATGACCTGCAGGTCACACCGCAGTCCGGCTATCGCCACGACACGTATCACGATCGCGAAACCGGGATCAAGATTCCGGTCATCATGGCCGCGGCCAGCCGCGAGACCCTGATGGACTTGTTTTTTGATCTGCTCGATCCGCTCGGCAACGAAGTCGATCTGGTGCTGGAGACCAGCCACGATCGACGCGGTGCCCACAGCGATTTGTATCGCGAAGACATCGACATGCCCGTGCTGAAAAGCACGCTCTGCGATTTTGAGAAGATGCTGCTCAACGATGGTTGTACCGGCTTGGCCGTGCTCAACCCGAACATCCCAATGGAAGTTCAGTTCGACGAGCACAAGCTGTTGATTCTCTACGGTCACGAACTGGTGGACTTCGAGGACATCCTCGACGACTACGGCTTGCCTTGCTGTGAAGACATCAAGTTCATCACTGAGGCTGAGCACGTTCACTCGACTTCCGAGGAATACTCCCGCCAACTGGATGAACTGAAGTACCGCCTCGGCATCGACGAGGACTGAGCGTTAGGACGAAGGGTTGCTGTGAGGCGAAAGGACTCCAGCGCGGCGATCCTTCATTTTTTTGTCCCCACGACGGTGCCACCCCGCGCCGAGTCTGGAGACCCCTGTGCGATTTTTGCTTGCTGTGATTACGTTGGCTGCGGCTGGCGTCGGGTTCTCGTATCTCGATCAACAACCTGCGGCTTCGAGTCTCACGACCCAGCAGCCCGCGCTGCGGCCCCTCTTCGATTGGGCCACGCCCGTCGATCCTGCCGTTCGACGTTCGTTGGACGCAGAGAGAGCCGCTGCGAGTTTGAACGAACCGACGGCTGCAACGCGAGACGCGATTCAAAGTTTCCAAGCGCAGTCGCGCACGATGCTGAACGATTTCGTGCGCGACCACGGTCTTGCAGGCGCGACTCTGAATGATGCTCTGACGCCGGTGCGCGATCTCGCGCAGTCGTCACTCACTTCGACCGAAGCGCGCGTCGAAGTGAACAAGACCGAAGCGACCATCGCTCCGTCAGTTCACGCTCGCAACGAACTGGCCAACGCGGCTCCCTCCGACGTGAGTGAATTGGACTCGCAGTCTCCTTCCTCATCGACTCGATCCAGAACGCCCGGTGCTTCCGTTCATGAAGCCACGATCGTGCGCGGCGGCAAGCCGCTCGCAGCGACTGGGAACACGACCACTCCCGTCAACGAGATCGCGCAGGTCGCGGACAAGCAAGAGCCTCGCCAGCCAGAGGCGGGAGCGAGAGCAACGACTCGCACCACGCAGGCTGTCTCGACGAATTCCGGTCCCGTTCCCGATTGGAAGGTGATTGGCAAGACGACGGAAGGTCGCCCGCTACACACGCGACGATTCGGAGACTCGGGTCCGCGAACGTTGATCGTGGCGGGACTCGATGGCGAAGACCGCATCGCCGTTCGCTGGATCGACCAACTCGCCGATGAGTTGGCGCGTCGTCCTGAACTCTACGCTGGCAGCGAAGTGCTGATCTTTCGTGCGGGCAATCCCGATGGACTGACGAACAAGATTTCGGAGAACGCACGCGGCGTGCTCATCAATCGCAACTTCCCGAGTCGTCGGTATCGACCGCTCCCCGACATGTCGTCCGGTGCCGGACCGGCCACCGAAGCGGAGACCCGTGCGCTGCTCGACACGCTCTACACGTTTCACCCGCGTCGCGTGATTCATCTCACCGCAACATCGGCTCGAACCAAGGGGCACTACAACCGTGCGGCGCGTGAGACGGCGAGCGAACTCCAGCGCGGACACGACCTCGATGTTCAGCCGCTCGACATCGAGCAATACCCCGGTTCATTGGAAGACTTCGCCGACGGCACACTCGAAGCGGGAGTCCTCTCGATGCAGTTGAACGCCGGGAACGACTGGCAACGGGCGTGGTCGAAGCATCAGCCGATGATCGTCTCGGCGGTCACAGGTCGCCTCGTGGACAAGCTCGATCCCACCGCACAGCCTCAAGACGAATTGACCCGCTCGAACCCCGCCGCGACCCGCACGCCGATCCCCGTCTCCAACACGGAATCCTCTCGCAAGCGATCGGCTCGCGGGTACGAGGAACTCCCCGCTCCGCCCAAGTGAGCCGCCGGTCGGCGCTGACAGCCAATGGAACTGCGATTCGGCGATCGGCAGAAAGAAAAGAAACTGTAGGATGGGCACTCTTGCCCGTCCGGGTATCTGACTTCGAGCCGGACGGGCAAGAGTGCCCATCCTACAGAGACCGATCCTGACTGAAGTTATTTGGGCTGAAGCCGTCAGTTGTTGATCCACCGATCTTTATGCCTCGCGCGGCGACGAGTGATGTGTTTTAGGCGAGCCGCATGCCGTAAGGCTGCGGGTTTCCTGCGGCGATCAAGAACCCGCAGCCTTACGGCGTGCGGCTCGCCA
>JAYTXB010000161.1:0-2930 GCA_043743205.1 Schlesneria sp. | reverse complement strand
AGGATGAACCCAAGCAGTTGGTCGCCAAATCGGGTGCCGTCTTGCGTCGCATCGGCAAGGATACTTCCGAGGCTTCCGCAGACAATTGATCTGCGATCTCTCAGGACCGGACGAGGAACCCGTTCGCGAAGACTGACTCCGCAGAATGGGAACTCTTGCCCGTCCGGCGTTTGAGAGACCGCTAGTTCAGCCAAAATAAAATCAGCTCGACATCTTGATAGATGTCGGGCTAATTTTGTTTCTGCTCGTCGATCTCTTGCGCTGGGATACGTGAGGCATTTGTCTCGTGACACCGCGTGGTCCACTCGGTGAAACGATCGTCCGGCGATGCTAGAGCAATCCGGGTAGCCGAAGTCGTGAGACTTCGGATCGAACTCTCACGACTTCGGCTACCTCGGACAGATATTTCTTCGCCGCCCCTCACCGTGGCGCGGGCTTGCCGGGCTTCTTTTTGTTGAAGAGGCCCTCCAGCGTTCCTTCCAATTTCTTCTCCAGCGATCCGCCATCGAGATTCTTATCGAGTCCAGCTCCGAGTTGCTTTTCAAGTAGCCCTTCCAACGCAGAACCTCCCATCAGCTTTGTCAGGTCTCCGAGCACGCGCCCATCGGGACGAGGGCGAGAAAGCGTGCCACCGATCGGAATTCGAATCGACTTTCCCTTCAATCCTGCCAAGAGTTTCTTGCCCGCGATCCACTCGTCTGGGACGGGTATTTCTGCGATCACATCCAGGGACTCGTCCATCCCCACCGAGCCGCTCGTGCGCAGCGTGACATCCTGAATCTGCAGCGTCAGCCCGCGATGGTGCATTCGCCCGTCAGCCAACTTGAAATCGACCGACTGCTCGGGCATCTCCATCCAGATACGTTCGCGTGACGAACCAGTCGCAGGACGTTGCTTGATGACGGAACGAACCTGATCGATCAGCCCGACGAGCTGCAATGACAACGGGCCTGGCCGAACCTGTGCCGCTTGAATGCCAATCGCCCCGCTCAACTCACCCGTCGCGGGAGACAGCAATGGCAGTGTTCCGCCCGCGACATCGACCGAGAACTTGCCTTCCACTTGTGCCGCGTCGGCGAGCAGCGGCATCACGAACTTGAGCCACGAACCGCACAGCTCGGGTGAGAGCCGCACCTGATCGATCACTCTCTCTTGAGGCAGCACAATCATGGCCGGGGTTTGGTCCAGCCGAACCTGTGGCGTGAACTTCAGTCGGCCTTCGTTGACCACCATCTCGGGGATGGTCACGACGCAGACGCTCTTGTCGAGTTTCATCGAGACTTCACCCGGTCCAGCCGTCAATCCATAGGCCACCGCAGACTTCCAGCCGAGTCCCGCTTGACCGCTGAGGTCCGCTAGCCCCCGCGCACCGGAAGTCGTTGACGCGGGAGTCGCGGCGAGGCTGCTTGGATCATTCGCGAATGCGACTTTTGTGGCCGGAGCTTGCACCGATTGTGCTGCCGCCGCGTTGGCGGTCAAACCGGTCGCAGAGGCGGTCGTCGTCATCGCAGACAAACTGGCCAGTGACCCCTTGGCCGCGAACGGTCGCTGGTCCTTCCCCGTCAGTTGGATGCTCTTGCCGAGGGCCTCACCGAACCGTTGGACCAACACTTCCCAGTCGTAAGCGATCTCACCCGACAGATCAAACTGTTGAGTGGTCGAGAGCTGCTGCAGCGTGCCCTGGGCGGCGAGACGGAGGCCATCAGCGGTCAGCGAGGCCGCAGCCAGCTTCAGATCGTCGCGTGTGCTGTTGTAGTTTCCCTGGCCGGTCAGATGCAGCTTCGGCTCGCGCCACAAGGCTTCCCAGCGCGGCTGTTCACCCGCCGGAGGAGTCGTCAGTCCCGCGACGACCAACTTCTCGACGTTCGCATCGAGATCGGCTGTCATCTGTGTTCCCCCTTCAGTCGCTGTCACAGTGGCGCTGCCGTTCAGCGCTCCGACGAGGTGATACGACGGTCGTTCGATCGCCTGATTCTTCCACTGAGATAGTTTGTCGAGATCGGCGCGGTACGCCGCCTCACCACCGAGCTTGGCAAGGCCACCCGCCTTGTTGAGTGCCACCGCGAGATTGTTGATCCGACACGAGACGGCACTGGCCACGAGGGTCGATTGCGGCGACGACCATTCCATCTCGGCCACCTTCCAAACTCCGGCGGTCTCCAACTTGAGTTGCGGTTCTTGGACCAGCCAGTCGAGGCTCTTTGCGTGCAACTGTTCGATGTTGATCGCCAGATGTTCGAGATCAATTTGCTTGGCACCGGCAGCGACCGCAGCTTCGATTTTGGCATCGCCTCCCAACTGCCAGCCCTTCAACACGAAGAACGGCTTCAGTCGGTTTTGCCACGTTCCCAACCCGCCCGTGAGCGTCGCCGTCACCGGCCACGTCGCTATCGTGTCGGGCGCGGCGGTTGTCGTGGGCAGATCGACGGCCGCTTGCAGCTTCGCCGCAAGTACGTCATTGCCGCTCGTCATCTTCAGCGACGCGGCCTCGACTCGCTGGAGCGTCATTTCCCCGTCGGTGACAGCCGATGCCGTCGCGATCAATTCTAGATGGTCCTCGTGCCAGATGTTGTCAGCGGACACATTCCACTGGAAGTTGTCGAGATTGATGGCGGCGACCAGTGACGCGCGGTCGGTCCCCTCGCGTTTGATGGAGCCTTCGACCCTCAACTGGCCCGCGATCTTCTCCACGCCGAGATCAATGAACCGTTCCAGATTTTGTTCGAGCTTGTTGAGATCGCCGCTGGCGGTGAAATGTGCATCCGTCAGCGTGCCGCCTCCCGAAACGAGTAGGAAGTCCGACTGACACGTCAGTTGATCGACGACGATCGCGCCGTCCTGTCGGTGCGCCTGAAATGCCGTTTTGAAGGGCGTCTTCCACGCGACCGTCTCGCCTTGATTGATCGCCGTCAGGCCCGCCAGCGTTGCTG
>JAYTXB010000160.1:0-2512 GCA_043743205.1 Schlesneria sp. | reverse complement strand
TAGCCCAGATGATTCACCACGGAAAACACGGAACTGCACGGAAGGAAAGTGGCGGCAGAGGTTGTGATCTGTGAAGGCCTTTCCTTGCAAAGGGACGTTGTCAATCAGCGTCGTCCCTCAACGCAATCCCTTCCGTGAACTTCCGTGTTTTCCGTGGTTCTTCATGAATCATGCGGGCTAGGGGCGGTGTCATCACTCCCCATGTACCAATGACATTCTTCTTTCCCGCGATTATCCTCCCGCCTCGTATTGATTGGCGGCTGTCGCCGATCTTTTCCGCTGCCGCCGAAGGCGGTTCCCGCTTTTCAAGGACCATTGCCGATGTCTGCTGCCGAACAGGAACTCCTCGCGCTGAGCCGCCAGTTGTTGACCGCGATTGATTCCGGGGATTGGAAGGGTTACGTCGCGCTGTGCGATGAGTCAATCACGTGCTTCGAGCCGGAAGCGTTGGGCCACTTGGTCGGTGGGTTACCGTTCCACAAGTTCTATTTCGACTTGCCAGGCTCACCGACTACTCCCGCCAAGCAATCGACGATCGCGTCGCCACATGTCCGTGTGATGGGCACCGCCGCCGTTGTGACATATGTCCGCGTCGTGCAGAAAATCGACGCCTGTAGTTCACCCCTCTCAACCCGTGCCATGGAAACTCGTATCTGGGAGCAGCAGGCCGCCGGTTGGAAGCACGTCCATTTCCATCGGACTCCCGTCTGAACAAATACTGACAACGGAGCCGTGAAATGACTTCGCCTGATGGATTGTTGCTGACGCGCGACTTGATGTTTACCAGCAAAGTGACCGGCACCGCTGCTGCCGTTGGGCGACGAATTGAAGTGGTCGGTAATGTCGAGCAACTGGCACTGCGCGTGGCTGAAGCTGCGCCCCGCGCGGTGTTTCTCGATCTGAGCGTGGCCGATCTTGACGTGCCTCAAGTCATCCTTGCATTGCCTGTTTCGGGGCGTCCCGTGGTCATCGCCTTCGGTTCTCACGTCGATGAAGCCACGTTGAATGCCGCTCGGGACGCCGGGTGCGATGAAGTCCTGCCACGCAGCAAGTTCTCTCAAACGCTCCCCGAACTGTTACAGCGCGTCCTCGCACCAGCCATCGACTCTTGAGCGATGAAATCGTTCGTGAGGCGACTGGCAGGAGTTCTCTTCCCCACACGAACCCGCAGCGGGAGCGAGGGAATGGGAAGAAGACCACCCAGAAGCGGTGGCATCTCCGCTCTCCCCGCCTCTGATCCTTTTGACTGTCGCGAATGATCGTGGTCAGTATGATCCAGCCGCTTGAATTTTCCTTTGTTTGGGTTCCTGTTACTCAAGTGAACCCGTCTTGCTGACCGGAGTGCCGCGACTCGCATGTCCTATCGCAGCGTCAAACGCCTGCTGGGTGAAACCAGCCTCGAACGGAAGTGCCGCCTGCTGTTTGGTGGCGGACTGCTGCTGCTGATCTCAGGCAGCTTCTGGTTTTATGCGCGACAAACGCAGCAACTGGTGTTCGACCAGAACACGGACCTCGCGCGGTCACTGGTCAGTCGCGTCGTGTTGGAGAAGCACTTCGCGCGGTTTGAACACGACTACGGCAGAGAGCCGAACATTGAGCGGATGTCACACGACTTGGAGTCGGACGATCTCAAGGAACTCAAATGGGCGTTGCTCACCGAGAACACGGCCGATGCGGCTTCGCGAGTCATGGTGTTCGAGGACTCGACCGCCATCAATCAAATCGTGCTGGGGAAGCCCGAGTACAAAAAAGTCGATCGCGCTTCGCAGGAGTTTCGGTTCTACGCCGAAGTCCGCGCCACCGAGAGCTGCCTCAATTGTCATCGACAGCCGGATCGCAACCCGAATCTCAAACTGGGCGATCGACTGGGAGTTGCCAAGATTTCGTTCCCGCTCAAGAAGACATACAGCTCGCTGTCGTGGAACAACGCGATCCTGCTTTCGACCGCCATCGTCACCGCGTTTCTCGCGATGCTCGCCGCATACACGATCGTGCGGTACGTGATCGTCAAGCCGGTGCTGCATCTCAAAGAGGTCAGTGACGCGATCACGCGCGGCGACCTCGACCAGCGCGCCGACATCCGCACGGGGGATGAGTTTGAAGAACTCAGTCACGCCTTCAACCGCATGTTGCGCCATCTGACGACCGTGCAGGAGGACCTCCGCAAACTGAACACGGGCTTCGGTGCCAAGGTGGACGAACTGGCTCAGGCCAACTTGCAACTCTATGAGATGAACAATCTCAAGAACGATTTCCTGGCGACGATGAGTCACGAGTTGCGGACGCCGCTCAACTCGATCCTCGGGTTCAGTGATGTCTTGCTGTCGAACGCGCAGGTATTGAACGACAAGCAGCGTCGCTACGTCGGACACATCCAATCGTCGGGCCGCACGCTGCTGAACCTGATCAACGATGTCCTCGATCTCGCCAAGATCGAGAGCGGAAAAATGGAACGGCATCCGGTCGAGATGTCGCTCGCGGACCTCGTCGAACGGACGGTCGGCTCGATGAC
>JAYTXB010000159.1:0-14003 GCA_043743205.1 Schlesneria sp. | reverse complement strand
CGGCGGCATCTGTCTGCTCGATGAAGGGAACCGGATGAACGAGAAGTCGTGGGCCAGCTTGGCTCCGCTGCTCGATCATCGCCGGTATGTGGAGTCGATTGTGGCGGGAATCAAGATTCGCGCGCATCGCGATTTCCGCTGTGCCGTCACGATGAACGACGACGAATCGACGTTTGAAATCCCCGACTACATTCTCAGCCGATTACAGCCGACACTCACGCTCGGTCATCCCAATCGCGATGACGAGTTGGCGATCCTGCGTTATCACCTGCCGTTCGCCGAACCCGAGATGCTCAACCTGACGGTCGATTTCCTCCAGCAGTCGCATCAACTCAACCTCGACTTCTCGACGCGCGACGGCATCAACGTGCTGCGTTATTCGATGAAGCGGCTGGCTCAGGACAAGACCCATCCGGTGGGTAAGGATCAGGTCTGGCAGGAGGCGCTCATCAATTGCCTCGGCTCTGACGCGACCGATCTCAACGAAGCCGCCAAGCGGCGACAGGGATCGCTCGGCGGGAACACGATGCCGATGGGATTGGGCGACTTCTTCTTCAACCCAGATGATCCGCTCCACCCCGACTACGACGGCAATGATGACGACGAAGACGATGATGAGTGAGACCTCACGCGGCGGAGTGCGACTCGTGCGATCGGACTCGTCGGCGGAGCGACGAAGCAACTGTAGTCCCGTCGCTCCGCCGACGGGATGTCTTGTCGGCGGAGCGACAAGACATCAGTAGTTGACGTGATGGCCCGTGCGGCTTGTCACCTCAGTTTCCACCGCGCGAAGTATAACTCTGGCTGAGAACCCGGGGCCTCACGGCACCCGGCTCGCCTCGTTTTGAATTTTGTCGGAAGCGTCGAGATTGGCTTCCGTCGTCCCAAGGCAACACATTCATGGCACTCTCTCCCGTACTTCAGTTCAGCGACCGCGTGTGCTGTCTGCCGATCATTCATGGCAGCGGTGACTTCGCGATCGAGGTCCGTCGTGTGATGTTGTCGCAGCGGTTCGACTGCTTGGCGGTGCCGCTCCCGCCGTCATTTCAACACGATGTCGAGCAGGCGATCACAACACTCCCGAGCATCACGTTGGTGATGCAGGAAGAACCCGCCGACATCGCGGCGCAGGAATGGACCGGCGACGATGATGAGAACGATGACGACGAGTTCGATCAGACGTTCAGTTACGTTCCGATCGACCCGTGTCAGGGTGTCATCACGGCGCTGCGCATTGCACTCCAAGAACGGATGCCGCGCGCTTTTGTCGATCTCGAAACGTCGGTGTTCGACAGCTATCAAGCCGGCTTGCCCGACCCATACGCTTTGAAGCAGGTCTCGTCCGAGAAGTTCGCGGCGGCGTTACTACCGTGCATTGATCGTCCCACTTCCGAGCAACCGCAAGAGCGCGTCGTGCATATGGCCGCACGGCTCCGACAACTCGAAGCGAAGTTCGAGCGAGTCCTGTTCGTCTGTTCGATCCTCGATTGGCCGTGGGTGCGCGAGGCCTTCGTCGAACGAACGCCCGCTGTCGCGCTGGACGATCTAGTCGAAGAGACTTCGATTCATCAGGCCGATCCCAACACGCTCCTCTTCGCTCTCGGAGAACTGCCGTTCATCACGGGCCTCTACGAATTGGCCAGATCGCAATTGGAGGAGGACGAAAATCTGTCGATCGACGGCGTGAAGGCGATGGTGCTCGCCGCACGCGATCAGTACCAACACGATCTCGGCAAGCGGGCACGCAAGATCACGCCGAAGCTGCTGCGGGTCTACCTGCAATACGTCCGCAACCTGACGCTCCTCGAACGGCGACTGTCGCCCACGCTCTATTCGCTGATCGTTGCCGCCCAGCAAATCGGCGGCGATCAGTTCGCGATCGCGCTGGCTCAAACGGCCAGCCTCTATCCATTCCATGAGACGCAGCCGTACCCGTTGATCCGGCTCGGGATCAATCGTGGTCGGTTGCCCAACGGGGATGTGGCCTTCCTGAAGAGCCGCCTGCCGGGACAGGCGATCGAATGGCGGTCCTGCAAACTTCGTCCTCAACCGCCGAAGCCGCAGCAGGACGAATGGCAGATGCAATGGAACCCGTATCACCAGTGCAGTTGGCCCCCCGAAGATGTCTCGATCGAACGATTCCGGACTCACGTGAAGGATGCCGCGTTGGGGCTGCTCGGTACGGACTTGGCTCGCAGCGAGAAGTTCACGACCAGCCTGAAAGACGGTCTCGACATCCGTGAGACCCTGCGCAACTGGCACACGGGCGACCTTTATGTGAAGGTGCTGCCGCCGACGCGTGGGAGTCTCGATTGCGTCGTCATGCTGTTCGACAGCCCGGCCGATCCGCGCGACTATCCGTGGCGCGTCACGTGGCACGCCGAGCATCAAGACGAATCGACGCTCGCCCTCTTCGCCACAAACTACTTGGAGAACCTTGTCGGCCCCGGCATCGGTCAAGCCAGTTACGGTGGAGCGGTCTTCCTGTTTCCGCCGCGTCCGGTCCCCGACATCTGGACGAATCGCCGCTTCGACTTCACCGACACGCTGGAAGAACGGCTGCTCGCCGCCGCCTGCTATCACGCCGACGAACGCCACGTCGCGCTCCTCAGTTACTCGCCGCCCGGCCCGGCTTGGAGACGGCTCGCGAAACGTTACGGCAAGAAGTTGATTCACGTTCCACTCGGAAAGTTCAGCCAGGAAACGGTCCAACAGCTTCGGATGTTCCACGTCCTGAATGGCCAGAAAGTCCGTAGTTTTGCGGCGGAATTCATCCGCAAGGCGTGACTCCGCTACCGGTCGCATCGAAAGTCGCACCTTGACTTTTCCCCTGTGTTCGGCTGTAATCCCGCCTCTCACTCGACTGGTTTCTGCGGGGGGGCCGCAGACGTGAGAGTCTGGATTCGCTGGGACGGTGGCTTGCTCGCAAGCGATCGTTGAGTCCGACTCTCGCCTGATTCCTTCGAGTGAAGAGACCTTTGATTTTTTGGGTGTACTGCGTTTTTGATGAGTCGCTGATTTTCGGGCGAGTCATGGGCATTTTTTCCAGAAGTCGTAGCCCTTCTAAGGGGTTGCACCGATCAGAACGAGGCCGGGTCGTAAAGTGAACTCTGTTTCCAGATTTCACGCGACAGTGACTCACCGAACGTGACTGGACCAACCGATAATCGACCATTGGATCACGAGAGCTTCGGCGGTCGTCGCTGTTGGACTTGGGATGCTTGGTTCTGATTTTCTTGGTTCTATGGGCCTGTAATTTCACGCTGCTGATCGCTGGCTTGTGCCAGCGAACACTGATCGGGTGGGACCGATTGGTTGGTAAGGCAGTGGAGGGCAGGGAATGCCGCTCAACTTGGTGCTTTCGCTTGCGCGGACTGTGTGTCGCAAGTGACAGCCAACGGGGTCGAGCTATGACGGCTTCAACCAGTTTGCCGCGCGTGGTCGTTACCGGGGTGGGAGTTGTCTCGCCGATCGGGATCGGTGTGGACTCGTTCTGGCAGAACCTGATTGCGGGCCGTTCGGGCATCGCGGCGCTGTCGGCATTTCCCGCTGGCGATCTCCCCTCCAAACTCGCGGCCGAGGTTCGCGACTTCGATCCGCTCGAACACATTTACCAGCGGAAGTTTCTCAAGGTCATGTCCCGCGACATCCAATTGGGTGTTGCCGGTGCGTCGATGGCCATGAAAAATTCAGGGCTGAATCGCGGCGATGTCGATCCCGAGCGCTTGGGCGTCGAATTCGGAGCGGGTCACATTTCGACGACCCCCGAAGAATTGGCTGACGCTGCTCAACACATGCAACTGATGGCCGAAGGTCAGACGTTCTCGAAGTGGGCAGAAGACGGTCTCGGGCAGATCGCGCCACTCTGGCTGCTCAAGCAATTGCCGAACATGCCCGCCTGTCATGTTGCCATCGAACACGATGCTCGCGGCCCGAACAACACGATCACCAGTTGTGAGTCCTCTGCGTTGTTGGCTCTCGCCGAAGGTGTCCGCGCCATCGAGCGTGATGCGGCTGACGTGATGATTGTCGGTGCGTGCAGCTCGTACATTCATCCGCTCGAAATCGCGAGACTGAACCTGTACGAAAGCCTCTCACGCGGCGACGATCCTTCGCGCGCCTGTCGCCCGTTCGACTTGCATCGCGATGGCACAGTGGCTGGCGAAGGTGCAGCGGCCTTCGTGATCGAACGCTACGAACATGCTGTCAGCCGTGGCGCTCCGATCTACTGTGAAATTTTGGGGGTCGGTGCTGGTTGCGATGGACGCGATCTGGCCAACCGAGCCAAC
The DNA here is from genome assembly GCA_043743205.1 of Schlesneria sp. Classification (GTDB taxonomy): domain Bacteria; phylum Planctomycetota; class Planctomycetia; order Planctomycetales; family Planctomycetaceae; genus Schlesneria. The sequence continues at coordinate 9,714 of JAYTXB010000159.1, read as the reverse complement.
GGACTCGGCTTGGCACGCGCGATCCAATCGGCTTTGCGCCAGTCGGCTCTCTCGCCGCGAGACCTCGGCCATATCAACGCGCACGGCAAGGGAACTCGCCGCGATGACGTGGCCGAAGCGAGAGCCTATCACACGGCGCTTGGCATGGTGGCGGAGTCGATTCCCGTCACAGCTCTCAAGAGTTACTTCGGTCACTTCGACGCCGGTGCGGGTGCAGTCGAATTGGCGGGAAGCATGTTGGCCATGCGATACGGTCGTCTGCCCATGACGCTGAACTACCGCACGCCCGATCCGCTCTGCCCGCTGAACATCGTCCGCGACGAACCGCTCGACATCACGAACAGCGTCGCCCTCTCGGTGAACCGGACCCGCATGGGCCAGAGCGCAGCGGCCGTTATCCGTGCCGTCTGAGCAGATGCCGAGTGGTCGGGTGTTCATGGCAGTCGGGCGCGGCGCGATTCAGCTTGCGCGTGGGCTTCGGAAGTTTTCCGAGTAGGACGGCACCAGTCGCCCGATCCTTGCTTCAATAAAACCCAGTAGCGTGACGAGTCCGGAAGTCTGTTCGGCAAGGTAGCCCTGTCGCTCCGCGACAGGTAGCGCGTCGCGTAGTCAGTGTTCGAGGCAAGCCGGTCGAGCCGGTGATTCAACGTGACACCTGCGATCTCGCTACCTGTCGCGGAGCGACAGGGCTACCTTGCCGAGGAAGCATCGCCATTCTGTTCGGGGCCACCCATTAGCGACGGCATCCTCAACTCGTCCCGCCTGCTTCTTCCTCTTGATTGAGACTGCACTGTGAAAGACTCTCCTTTGCGAATTGGGTTCATCGGGGCTGGCCAGATGGCGACCGCCTTGGCGCGAGGATTTCTCGCGGCGGGCGTGGCGACGCCTGATCGCGTCGCGGCGTGTGATGTGAGCCTCGACGCCGGGGGGCGATTCACTGAGCAAACCGGTGCCACAATGGGAGCCAACAGTGCGGAAGTGTTGTCGCGCGCGGAGGTCATCTTTCTCGCGGTGAAGCCGCAGCACATGAGCGGCGTGTTGTCCGACCTGCGGACTCACTTGAAGCCTGAGCATCTGATCGTGTCGATCGCGGCGGGCGTTTCACTGGCGAAGATGATGGAGGGACTCGGCACCACGGCGCGACTCATCCGCGTCATGCCGAACACCCCTTGTCTGGTCGGGAGTGGGGCCAGCGCGTTCGCGCGTGGGGGAGCCGCTTCGGCTCAAGATGGCGAGTTGGTGCGCAGCCTGCTCTCCACGGTCGGCCTCGCGGTGGAAGTCCCCGAAAAATTGCTCGATGCCGTGACGGGCTTATCGGGGAGCGGCCCCGCTTATGTCTACCAGATCATCGAAGCCTTGAGCGACGGCGGCGTGCGAGTCGGCTTGCCGCGCGATGTGGCGACGAAGCTGGCCGCTCAAACGGTGCTCGGTGCAGCTCAGATGGTCCTCACCACGGGGCAGCATCCCGGTGCATTGAAAGACGCCGTGACCAGCCCCGGCGGCACGACGATCGCCGGACTGCACGCCCTCGAACAAGGTGGCCTGCGCGGCATCTTGATGAACGCCGTACAAGCCGCGACCGAACGCTCGAAGGAACTCGGCCAGTCGTGAACGCGGTCGCATTTAGGACCGGCGCATCAATCACTGTCGGAGATTGGTGAGCCGGGTGCCGTGAGGCCCCGGACTTTTCGGTGAAGAATCCGGGGCCTCACGGCACCCGGCTCACCTCGATCATCAGATTGTTACCGCCAGTGATTGATGCACCGGTTCTTGGTGAATTCGTTTTCTTTCGCCAACTCAGGTCACGAGCAGCAGCGTCAGCAAGATGACTGTGAAACCCAGCAGCGGCGCGGCGAGATCGAATTCGAGGTGACCTGCTAGTCCGGTTTGAATCTGCCGTTGCGTGTCTTCAAACTGTCGAGCAAACCAACCGGGCAATCGCACCGTCAGCGCGGGAAAGAGACTGTCGGTCAGCAGTCGTTCACCGAGGCGAGCTAGCTTTGCCCATGTTTGCAGCCGGGTAATGACTAGGAACTCCAACGCGTCATCAACATAGAGTCGCCGCTGACTGAGCTGTGCGAGTGGCTGAGACCAGGTCGTCGCTTGATGAGTAGGCGACGCGATCGTTGTTCGAGTCGTTTGCCAACAGGCTGTTCGCGTTCGCTGCCAGCAAAAGGTAGCTCCCACGAGAACTGCCAATTGACCGAGGGCGACTCGCCCGAGCTCACTTGCTTGCGGCGCGAACTCCGTCACACCGAACCACACTGCGCGCCAGGACTGAGCCTCGAAGAGCCCTCCCGCCAACGCCGCATAGACGACGCCGAGTTGCGCCGTCACGAGGAACGCCAGCGCACTTCGTTGCGGCCGTTGACCACAAGCGACGAACGAGCCGAGGACCGCGCCGAGCGTACTCAAGCCACTCAACAACGCGAGCGGTTCGTTGGACGAGGCGACGAGCGGATGAAAGCGAAACAGCAACCACGCGGCGGTCGGGACATAACCGACGAGATAGACCATCGCCCAGATCGGTCGGCCCCATGCGGCGGCATCGCGATGCCAACCGAAACAGGGGAAGAGACCGCTCCGCCCGAGAACGCTCAAGACCAACAGGCAACCGATGAAGCCGGGGAGCGCCGGATTGTTCTCACTCAACTTGGCCAGGCCTGTAGCGGAGACGATGTCGTCGATGACCATCGTCTGACAGGTGACGCTCATCAACAGCACGGCCAATACCAGCAGGCCATCCGAGAAGGGTCCCGTCATGATCGCGTGTGAGATGGTCGGCCGACGAAGGACTTTGGGAGTCTCGCCGTTGTGGGGCGAGGACTCTTCTTCTGGCGAAGCCCAACCGACCATCAACCATGTCGCCAACGAGACAGCTCCCCAACAAACCAACATCTGCGCAAGGCTGGCGGACATCACCAACATCGTCGCAGTGACATTCAGCATTCCTGCGGTCAGAGTCAGCGCGATGCGTGAAGAGTCTCGTGCATCGCGTCGCGTCAGCGTGAGGACGAGCCAACTGAGTCCATTCGAGGCCGCGACCCAACCGGCGGCGAACAGGTCCGCTCGCCAAGCCCATTCGATTCGCAACGGTCGTGGGCTGGGAAGTCTGAGCGCGAAACCAATGTGGCTCTGAGGAACTTCGACCGGCTTGCCGAACGTGCCGCTCAACAGCAGTAACAACAAGATCGCCGCAGAGAACGCGGCCATCATGCCGAGTCGCGCGCCAGCCAACACTCTGCTGTTCGAGTCCCACCGCGATTCGTGTCGAAGGCCGTTTGGTCGATCAGGAGTTGACGGTTCAGATCGTTTTTTGGTGAACGAGTCCTCGCGAGATCGACCTCGCGCCAACAGCACGAGAGCCATGAGAACACCCAGCATCGGCAAGCCGATCATCGAGCAGACGAGCCACGAGGCGATGGTGTTCATGAGGATCTTTGCTTTCAGTTCGTGGGATAGGCTTTCAGCCTGTCAGGAAATCTGAAGTCTAAGGAACAAGTCCGTGATCACTTTCCGAGTAGGAAGACTCTTTCTCCCTCCCCTCGGCGGGGAGGGCCGGGGAGGGGGGGAAAGACGTGAATTCGAGCCGGAACTTGCCATCGCCCCCCTCCCTAACCCTCCCCGCCGAGGGGAGGGAACCAAACCCCAATAGGGAAGTTATCGCGGCCCGGTTCCTAATGCCTCCGTTTTGTTTGCTGGTCATTCAGTTCGAAAGTGTACTCGACAAGTCTCGTCAAGTGTCAATTAAGTCTCACTTTTTCTCAATCAGTTTACGACAGCGGTTGATCAGTCCAATTTTTTTGTTGATCAGCCACACTTCTAAGCGATCAGTCTGTAATTTCACTGAATCAGTTTCGACTTTTTATTGCCAAGTCGAAGACTGATCACTCACGTGGCGAGTTTTCAAAGCAGGAAACAAGTCTGATTTACAAAAAACACAAACTGAGCGACCATAAAAGCCAACTTCGTCATCCAGAAAGAAACTTGCGTCTAACAGAATGGAGACTTAGGACAGGCTCATCAACAATTGTCGGGATTTGGTGAGCCGAGTGCTGTGAGGCCCCGGACTTTGCGGCGAAGAACTCGGGGCCTCACGGCACCCGGCTCACCTCGATCATCCGATTGTCACCGCCAGTTGTTGATGCGCCGGTCCTAACGCCCACGAGACTCGCTTCGCATGGATCGCTTGACCAATTCAAATCTTGATTCAACGGACTCGCGAGGGCCACTCGATTGGCTCACGGCGAGCCAGGAACCGGCAGTCGCAGACGGCGCTACGATGGAGTTGACTCGCGCGTTGAAGGATGAAGCGCGGCGGATCGGCTTCGAGTTGGTCGGCGTCGCTCCGGCAGTCTCGCCCCCCGGACTGCCGAAGTTGCATGAGTGGCTGCAAGCCGGGTTCGCCGGTGAGATGCAATACCTGCCGCGACGAGCAACCGCCTACGAGCACCCTCGTCACGTATCGCCGCCTGTTCGCAGCGTCGTGATGCTGGCGATGAACTATCACACGGCTGAGCCCAATGCCGTCGGGCCGCATGTTTCGGGAGAGAACGTGGGACGAGTCGCCCGGTATGCGTGGGGGACGGCCGACTATCACGACTTGCTGCGCGAGCGACTGCGACAATTGAGCGACTTCCTCCAGAAGCAGCGTCCCGGTTGCACGACGCGCGGAGTCGTCGATACGGCTCCGTTGCTCGAACGCGACTTCGCTCGCTTGGCGGGACTCGGTTGGTTCGGCAAGAACACGATGCTCATCCACAAGCGGGCGGGAAGTTGGCTGCTGCTCGCCGGACTGCTGACCGACGTTGAGTTGACTGTGGACTCGCCGCACGAGACCTCGCACTGCGGAACCTGCACGCGATGCCTCGATGTCTGCCCGACCAATGCCTTTCCCGCACCGTATGTCCTCGACGCGCGAAAGTGCATCTCGTACCTGACGATTGAACTCAAGTCCGCGATCCCGCTCGCACTGCGCGACGGCATCGGCGAATGGTTGTTCGGCTGCGATCTCTGTCAGGAGGTTTGCCCGTGGAACCGCAAGTCGCCGCGTAGTGCGGAGCCTGCGTTTCAGCCTCAATCGGATCTCAACCCGATCGACGCGATCGCCCTCTTACAAATGACGCGCGAGCAGTTCGTCGCCCGCTTCGCCGATTCACCACTCGCGCGACCGGGCTTCGATGGACTGCGCCGCAACGCCGCGATCGTGCTGGGGAATCGAGGCGACTCGTCCGCCATCCCAATCCTGATTGAGACCCTGCAAGATTCCTCACCACTGGTCCGTGGAGCAACCGCCTGGGCGTTGAGTAAGCTGGGCGGAGACGCGGCACGAACGGCACTCATCGAACATCGCGCCATCGAAACCGACGAAAGCGTGATTGCCGAGTTGAGTGTCTCAGGCTGCTAAGGTAGCCCTGTCGCTCCACGACAGGCAGCGCGTTGCGGAGTAAGTGTTCGACTGCGAATCGGTGCCGAACACGATCCAACGACTGATTTGCGATCGCGCTTCCTGTCGCGGAGCGACAGGGCGACCTTAAGCGTGAAGTCCCGTTCACGCTCACCATTTTCCCGCAGAGACGGGACGACAGGACAGGAGAAACCCGATGGCTGCTGCCGACTTTCGCGATCAGTTGTTGAGATGCCTCGGAGGTGGGTGGCCTGCGCCGTGTCCGCTCAATGTGCGGTTGCGTGAGACGATTCAGCAGCCCGGCTACAGAATCGAGTCTGTCTACTACGATGCCGAGCCGAACGACTCGATCCCCGCGCTGCTGCTCATCCCCAACGGTGTGACCTCCTCCAAGCCGGCACCGGCGGTTTGTGTCTGGCATCAGCACGCCGGCAATTGGACCAAGGGGAAGTCGGAGCCAGCAGGACTGATGGCCGATCCGATGCACCACACGGGAGCGGCACTGGCGAAGGAAGGCTATGTCGTCCTCTGTCCCGACGCGCTGTGTTTCGAGGAACGACGCGATCCAACCGGCAAACTGAAGGACGGCAACTTCGAGCGGTTCGAGTTCCTGCGCTATGTCGTCGCGGGGAAGTCGATGGCTTGGAAGAACATCCTCGACATGCGGCGGGCGGTCGATTTTCTGGTTTCGCGCCCCGAAGTCGTTCACGACAAGATCGGCTGCTACGGGCACTCGATGGGTTCGACGCACACGTGGTTGGTCGGGCCGTGGGAATCGCGATTGAAGTGCCTGGTCGGGAATTGTTGCCTGCCGACGTACCAGGCGATTCATCGCGAACACATGCTCCACTGCTTCCCAAACTTTGCCCCCGGCCTCTTGCCGCACGGCGACACGCCCGACATCGCGGGCCTCATCGCACCGCGACCGCTCTTGCTGAACTTCGGTGAGACCGACGGCGGCAGTCCGATTGATGAGGTTCGCGCGGGGATCAAGATCATTCAGCGCGCCTATGACAGCGTTCACGCGAGTGACAACTTCTCACCGTTCATCGAAGCCAACACGGGGCACGTGCTGTCCAAAACGATGTGGCAACGCACTCAAGAGTGGTTCGCGAAACATCTCCGCTCGTGACGGTGTGCTTGCGATTGTCGTCGGGCAACAGAACGAGGCCGGATGAGAGAGAGACCTCACGCGGCCGAAACTGGCGCATTGTCTCGCTGCTGTAGTCTTGTCGCTCCGCCGACGGGAGGTCTTGTCGGCGGAGCGACAAGACTACAGTGGTTGACGTGATGGCCCGGGCGGCTTGGCACGCCAGTTTCCACCGCGCGAGGTATCGAAAGGTCGAATGAGACATACAACACGCTCTCTCAATCGGACGCTCCTGTTTTTCTGCCCTCACCTCTTTGCTTTCATTCCGTTCAATCCACTACGGGCTGCTGCCACGCGGTCAGCACGAGGCCGTGCATTCCGAGGGACGCGTGCCGGAGGACGTTGGGAAAATGGGGGCTGAGGACCGGGCCACCGCCGCCGGTCAGTACGAGCCACGGAACCAGAGAGGGCTGAGTCGAGAGAGACGCGGAATCAGCGGACTCGAAGCTGGGGAGATCGTGTCCGCGCTGACGACAGAGCTGTCGCACCAGTTCTCGGATCGCACCGACTTGCCCCCACAGCAGTCCGTTACGGATCGCTTCGCGTGTGTTGCGACCGGGGGCAATTGGTTCGTCACCACCGAGTTCATGCACGGGCAACAGCGGCAGCAATGCGGTGTAGTGATGCAGCGCCTTCGCCGACATCTCCAAGCCGGGCAGAATGGCTCCGCCACAGAAGGTGCCTTCGACGGAGACATAGTTCACGGTCGTGGCTGTTCCCGAATCGATGACGATCGCCGCGCGATCTGCCGGTCGGAGTGCGTTGGCCGCGACCGCGCTGAGCAGTCGATCAAGCCCTACTTTCTCGGGAAAATCGACATCCACGGCGACCGGGATCATCGTGCAATCGCGCACGAGGAATGGCGCGGGCCAACCCTGCTTAGCCCAGCCTTCGAGGAACTGTTCCACCGCGCGCGGGTTCGTTCCCGAGATCGCGGCACGTCGCTCCGTTTGCTCGGTCCATTTCGCCAACGATTTCCACGGGATCGCTTCGTCCACCGGCATCGCCTGAAACTGTTGGCATTCTGGCCAGAGACGAGACGAAGCGGGACGCTGCAGCGGTTCAAACAGCCCGAACTTCATGCGGCTATTCCCGGCATCGATGGCCAAGATCGTTGATGGTGAAGCGAGGTTGTGCATCGGAGAGGGTGGAGACTTAGTGAGCAGAGAGAAATCATACGGCAAACTCAACTCGCGAGTTTGTATCAAGTCGTTTGATGTGGAGCCTCACAACCGACGCACGAAATTCAGCGGGCATCCTTGCGAGGAACCGCGCGCTTTCTTCCAATGCCGCCCGCTGTCGTATTGGATCGCGTTGGAAATGCCCTGAGTGATGTTTGTCAAAGGACACCCCATGAACTTGGCTGATTTGGCTTGGCCTGATGTCGAAAACCTGTCGCGCGACATTCCCGTCGTGGTCCCTGTTGCGGCGTTGGAGCAGCATGGCCGACACATGCCACTCTTCACTGATAGTCTGTTGCTGGGTGAGGTCGTGCGTCGTGTGAGCAGCGCGATGAAGGACAGTGTGCTGTTCACGCCGCTGATGTGGTTGGGGAACTCGCACCATCACATGGACTTTCCCGGCACGCTGTCGGCCAGCCCTCGAGTCTATCTCGACTTGTTGAATGATCTGACAGACAATCTGATCGCTCACGGGTTCCGTCGGATCGTCTTCTTGAATGGACACGGCGGCAACACGACACCGGGCAAGCAGGCGGTGTTCGAGGTTCGTCAGCGACATCGTGCCCGCCACGATCTCCTGCTGTTGTTCGCCACCTACTGGGACAGTGCCAAGCCTCATGAAGGTCGCGCCGACCTAGTGCAGTCACAGATGGGACATGCCTGCGAATGGGAGACATCCATGATCCTAAAGCTCGCCCCACAGCTCGTGAAAGACATCACGAAACTGGAGACGGTCCCGTTTGGCTTCGCGTTTGAACCGGCTTATCGCGGTTGGATTACCAAAGATCGCAGCGTGCCTGGATACATCGGCTCTCCTCAAGCCGCCACGGCCGACAAAGGGGAATACTTGTTCCAGTCGTTCTCGAACGGCGTGTGCCAGTTCCTCGATCAGGTTCTCGCGTGGGACGGCCAGTCGTGGGAGATGCCGTCGTGAGTGATCTCATTCACTAGATCCATTGCGGCCAATCATGTCACCGACCGCCTGTGAGCTGCCAAATGCGAACAGACAATCTCCGGCAGCGATGATGGCGGTGCCGGGCGGCGGCATCAGTCGTTCGCCATTCGCGCGACGAATGCCCACGACCATGACACCTTTCTCGCGCAGATCGGTGTCCATCAGCCGCTTGCCGACGTAAGGGCTGCCAACGCCAATTTGGACATCGGCCAGTTCCAGTTGGCTGCCGTGATCGTCATTGATCTCGAAGAAATCTTCGACGCTCGGATTCAGCATGAACCGCGCGATCTTGACCGCTCCGCTGCTGAACGGACTGACGACGCGAGTGGCTCCGGCCCGTTCGAGCTTATCGATCGCCTTTTCGTCTGAGGCACGGGCTACGATCTGAAGCTTGTCGTTCAGCAGTCGTGCCGACAGGACAACGTAGACATTGTCAGCGTCAGTCGGCAAGACGGTAGTCAACGCCTTTGCGTCGAGAATTCCGGCCGTCAGGAGGACTTCGTCGTGAGTGGCGTCGCCAACAATGTAGTACCAGCCTTGCTCGCGACAGCCAGCGGCCAGGGCTTCGCCATCCGTATCGACTACTACAAACGGCTTATGACGCGAATGAAGATAGCGACAGATCGTGCTGCCCATCCGACCGAAGCCGCAGACGATGAAATGCCCGTGTAATTGTCGAATGGCCCGGTCCATGCTCCGCCGCTCCCAAATGTTCCGCAGTTGCAGGTTGACCAGATGCTGTCCCAACTGGGACACACAATACGTGAAGACGCCAATTCCGAAAATCAGATAAACGATGATGAACAGCTTGGTTGCGGGCCGCAATTCAGCCTGAGCCGTCGCTGACATCCCGACAGTGGTCATGATGATGACCGCCTGATAAACGCATTGCAGCCAGTCCCACTCTTCCGTCAACCGGAATGCGACTGCTCCCACCAGCAGATAGCTGATCAACAGGCCAGCGATTACCAGTATCGGTCGCATGCAGTCGAACCTGTTTGTTGGGTTGAACCTGTTCTCA
>JAYTXB010000158.1:0-3079 GCA_043743205.1 Schlesneria sp. | reverse complement strand
TCTTCGATCGAGCAGATCGGGTACTTCTCGGACCACGTCTTCCAGATGCCGACCAAGTCTGGGCCGTTCACTTTTTTGCCATCCATCTCATACAGACCGGTCTTCGCGTCGAAGAACTCGGTCGAGGCACAGTCGAGGGCCAGCTTGATCTGCTCGCCCGCCTTGTAGCCCGCCTTTTCGATCGCCTTCAAGATGACTTGGATCGCCGATTCGTTGGTTTCCAAGTTCGGAGCGAACCCGCCTTCGTCACCGACGGCGGTACTCATCCCCATGTCGCTCAGCACCTTCTTGAGGTGATGGAAGACTTCGACACCGGCTCGCAGCCCGTCGCTGAACTTGTCGAAGCCGACCGGGACGATCATGAACTCTTGCAGGTCGATCCCATTGTTGGCGTGAGCACCGCCGTTGATGATGTTCATCAGCGGAACCGGCAGCGTGTTGGCACCAACTCCCCCGAGATAACGGAATAGCGGGAGGTAGCTGACGCGAGCCGCCGCATGAGCCGCCGCCAGTGAACAGGCGAGGATTGCGTTCGCACCGAGACGCGACTTGTTCGGCGTGCCGTCCGCTTCGATCATCGCACGGTCGATGCCGGCTTGATCGGTGACGGGCATGTCGATGATGGCGTCAGCCAGATGCTCGTTGACGTTCTCGACCGCCTTGAGAACACCCTTGCCGAGATACCGGGACTTGTCGCCATCGCGCAGCTCGCACGCCTCGTGAGCACCCGTACTCGCACCACTCGGCACGGCCGCGCGTCCGATCGTGCCGTCTTCCAATTCCACATCGACCTCGACGGTCGGGTTGCCTCGGCTGTCCAAAATTTCCCGAGCATGTACGGCACTAATCGCCACTGTCATCGCAATCATTCCTTCCCACGAATTCGGTTACTGCCGAGGCTCCGTCACCCGCCGAACTGATCGACACGCGGAGCCTGATTCACGGCGGCAAGGCTTTTACCAGAAGAGTTGCCCGCCATCCATCGGCCAGCCCGAGTTCGTGTGGCTTCCCGCAGGAGTGAAGAGGGTTTGACCACAGTTTGCACAGAGGGGCACGGATAAGCAAAACGTGAAGAATGTCAGAGTCGGCGAGCGAGTCATGCGTGAGGGTTTGTCTCCAATGTAGCCATCATCGCTCCGCGTGATGGCTACATTGGTTTGAGGCAACGCCTCACAAGAATCGTCCTGGCCTGCGTCCAAGTCCTGATGTCCTTGCGGAACGAGGGTCACGAGGCGCGTTCTTTTCTTATCTGTGCCCATCTGTGCAATCTGTGGTCAAACTCTTCGGACCATCCGGCTAGAATCCAACGATGACGTTTCCGACAACAGTCTTGTGAGGCCCTGGAGTCTGGCTGAGAACCCGGGGCCTCACGGCACCCGGCTCACCTCGTTTCGACTTTTATCGGACACATCAACTCTGAATCAAAGAGACTGAACGCAGAGGCGGTTCATCCCACAACAGGATCGCGAGACATGTTTACCGGCTTGATCGAAGGACTCGGAACAGTGCAGGCACTCGTCAAAGAGGAGGCTGGGTTGCGGATCGTCCTCGCGCCGCCAGCGATCATGCTGGGGGGCGGTGGGACGGATCGCTGCCAGCTTGGAGACAGCGTCGCCATCAACGGGTGTTGCCTGACGGTGATCGAGATCAGGCATGACTGCTGGGCGTTTCAGGCTGGGACCGAGACACTCTCGAAGACGAATCTCGGGAAACTGCGAACTGGCGATGCGGTCAATCTGGAACGCTCACTCCCGGTGAACGGTCGGCTTGGTGGACACTTCGTGCAGGGGCACGTCGATGGCGTTGGTCACGCTGACGCCATCAACAAAGACGGCGACTGGGTGACGATGTGGTTCCGAGTTCCCGTCGCGCTCGCCGAGTTGATGGTGGCGAAAGGCTCGATCGCGGTGGATGGGATCAGCCTGACGCTGGTCAACGTCGAGCGTGATCGCTTCAGTGTGGCACTCATCCCGCACACGTTGTCGATGACGACGCTCGGGCAACGCCAAGTCGGAGATCCCGTCAACATCGAGACGGACATCCTCGGCAAGTACGTACAGAAGCTGCTGCGGGGAGAGAAGTCGAGAGCCTGAAGTCCGAATGCCAGCGAAGAGACAATTTCGGGTTCATGTCGATCATGTAAGCTCGCCCCCTGACCGACGGTTGATTTCGACCACGTGAAGTCGAGACGCCCCATTAAGGCGAGCGACAAGAAGAACGGTCCCTGTAGGATGGGTACTCTTGCCCGTCCCGGCTTCAAGACAGAAATCCGGACGGGCAAGGGTGCCCATCCCACACCGCAGTATGACAATTCCCGCCGCTCGCCTAACGTGGTTCCAAACGTGTGACCACTGACCATCACTCGTAGGACTCAGATCGTGACCAAGACAACATCAACGGACAGCTTCAGACTTCGCCGAGTTGTGGCGCTGTACTTGTCCATCGGCCTCATTATCGCGTGCTTGGGTGAGACGGCGTTGGCGCGATGGTACTCGCCGCGAGTCGTCTCGCCGCGCGTGGCCGATGCGTACAGTTGTCGGACGTTTGCCGAGCATCCGGCGTGGAAAGACCTCGCGCCGGATGCCAAAGCGAAGGCGATGTTCGACTATCTCACCGACCCCGAGACCGGATTGTTTCCGCCCGGCGGCGCGGTCTTCGAGGGACCGGAGAAGCACTACGAGTACGCGATGGTGCGCGACCCGATCAAGCTCATCAACGTCTATGGCTGCGGCTTCTGCGACGCTGTCGGGCCAGCGATGGCGGGGCTGTGGGAGCAGGGCGGCTGCGGCCCCGCACGAACGGTCAGCCTGCCCAGCATCGAGCACACGATGTGCGAGGTCTTCGCCCAAGATCGCTGGCGGTACATCGACCTCGATCTGCGGGGCGTGTTCCTCGACAAGGATGGGCAACTGCGGTCGCTCGATGAGGCGCGGAAAGATTTTTCGTTATGGCAGCGAGAGCGCGGACCGGGGTTCTTTCCGAAGGATGACATCGCCAGTTTGAAGAAGCAGTACGAGGCGAGCGAGGTCAACCACCGCTACAGCGTCGCCGTCACCGGCCACACGATGGACTTCGTGTT
>JAYTXB010000157.1:0-3164 GCA_043743205.1 Schlesneria sp. | reverse complement strand
GCGAACAGAAACGCATTGGCCTTGTCGGGCGTGGCGATCTTTACGAGATCAGCCTTCACTTCAACATCGCCTCGGCGCGTGATCCGTTCATACGGCTGCTTCGACTTCCAGCCTTTCAGCATGGTTGAAATCGACGCGACGGCGGCCTCTTCATCGAAGTCACCGACGATCACCAACTGTCCCTGCTGTGCGCCGAAGAAGTCGCCGTACAGCTTCTTGATCGTGGCGACATCGACCTCATCGGTCAGCTTGAGTTCCTCTTCCGTCGTCGGGTAATAGCGCACGTCTCCCACGGGGTACGGGTTCAGCACGCGACGCACCGCCTTGAGGGCCAACTGCTGCGGATCGGTCAGGGCCTGTTCGAGGTCCGCGCGGTGCCCTTGTTTGAGAATGTCCAACTCCGATTGTGGGAAGACAGGCTCACGCAAGACTTGTCGCAGCAGTTCGAGGACCGCAGGCAACTTGTCGCGCTTGGTCTGAATCGCGAACGTCGCTTCGCCCGCCGAACCGCTCGCTCCCATCGACGCGAGGTTTTGATCGAGCTGATCTTGAAGCTGCTGTCGTGTGAGTTGCTTCGTTCCCTTCGTCATCAGCGACGGCAGGAACGACGCGACCTTATCCAAGCCGAACAACGTTTTGTCGGTGCCATAACGCAGCGTCAGTCGCAACACGACCGTCTTGCCGCGCGTCTTCTTCGGCAGCAGAGCGACCTGCAAACCTTCGATCTTCGTGCGTTTGGTTCGCTCTTCGATCTTCATCGGTGCGACATCGAAGGCCTCGCCGACGGCCGCATCTTCGCGACCTTTGTAGTCGCCGATCATCGCGGCCAGATCGGGCTTCGCTGGGATCGGCGTCCGTTGCGCTTCCTTCGTTGGATAATAGAGGCCGACCGTGCGATTGCTCGCGGGAAGATAGGCTCGCGCCACGCGGTTCACGTCCTTTGCCGTGACCTGCTCCAGCCGATCGCGATAGAGGAAGTAGAGCCGCCAATCGCCTTGAGCCGCCCACTCACTGAGGCCGACGGCGATCTGAGCACTGTTCGACGCTTCCTGCTCGCGCTGCTTGAGCAACCGCTGGCGAGCGCGTTCGACTTCTTCGTCCTTCACACCCTGTTCGACGACCGCATCAATGGTGTCGAGCAACGTGTCGAGGACCGCTTCGGGCGTGTTGCCGGTAGCGACTTCCGCCATGAATCGCATGATGCCGGGATCGTGCAGCGAGAAGCAGGCCCCGGAGATATCCGCCGCCTTCTTCTGTTCGACGAGGGCTTTATACAGTCGCCCCGAAGGAGCCATCGTTAGGATCGACTCCAACACATCGACCGGCACGAAGTCGGGATGACCGCCCGAGGGAATGTGATAGAGGGCACCGACAACACCGACCTCACCGACGCGCCGCAGCGTCACGGATCGCTCGCCGTCTTGAGCTGGCTCTTCGGTGTACGTTGCTTCCAGTTTGCGAGTCGGCTTGGGGATGGTGCCGAAGTGCTTGCCGATGAACTCGAGCGCCTTGGCCTCTTCAAATCGACCGGCCACCACGACCATCGCGTTGTCGGGCTGATAATACTTTTTGTAGAAGGCACGCAGGTTTTCGACCGGAACCTTCTCGATGTCGGCTCGATTGCCGATGGTCGATTTGCCGTAGTTGTGCCAGTTGAACGCGGCACTGGTCATGCGCTGGCCCAGAATCGAGTGCGGCGAGTTCTCGCCCCGCTCGAACTCATTCCGCACGACGGTCATCTCGGATGCGAGGTCTTCCCCCTTGATGAAGCTGTTGATCATTCGGTCGGCTTCGAGCCGGATCGCAAACTCCAAATTATCGTCGTTGGCGGGGAGGGTCTCGTAGTAGTTGGTGCGGTCGAGCCACGTCGTTCCGTTGAACTGAGCACCGCGCGCCTGCAGCACCTTCGGCACGGAGGGATGATCGGGCGTCCCCTTGAAAACCATGTGTTCCAGTAGGTGAGCCATCCCCGCTTCGCCATACCCTTCATGGCGTGAGCCGACGAACACCGTCAGGTTCACGGTAACGGTCGGTTTGGACGGATCGGGGAAAAGCAGCACCTTCAGGCCGTTGTCGAGACGATGCTCACTGATACCTTCGATGGTGGTGATCTTCATGGGTTTGGACGCTTCCGCTGCGTGGAGTTTCGTCGTGAGTGACAGAGAAAACGGGGGGTCGAGCGAGAGACCCGTCAGCAGCGCGGCGGCTGTGAACAGGGGCGCGATCCGCAGGACCGACGGCCTAAAAATCAATCGGCGTGGCATCGAGAGCGACTCCTTCCTTGAATCGTGTGAGCCAGTGAAATAGCGGGCGGGATGGTAGCAGCCGACCTGAATGAAAGGAATCGGCCGGATGTTGATCGGTACGCGCGCCTCCCTCATACGGGTACGAGGGCAAGGTGCCTCGTTTGACCGCGAGCGGCCAAGGGCGGCACATTTCCGAGCGGTGGACGTAAGTCCTCCGGCTCTTCGCCACAAGAACCGGAGAACTTACGTCCACCGCTCGGAAAGCTTCAGGCTGGACCGCGCGAGGTATCAACGAATTCTGTGTGTGGTCACGCCAACACCGCGCGGATCCGTTCCTCCGTCACCGGCTGAATGACGCCTCGTTCGGTGATGAGGGCTGCGATATTCTCAGCGGGAGCCACATCGAACGCGGGGTTGTACGTCCGGCAGCCATCGGGTGCGGTCTGCTTGCCGAAGGCGTGCGTGATCTCTGTTGAGACACGTTGTTCGATCGGGATTTCGGTCCCCGATTGAATCGTGAGATCAAACGTGCTGGAAGGAGCGGCCACGTAGAACGGGATGCAGTGTGCCTTGGCCAAGACCGATAGCGAGTACGTGCCGATCTTGTTCGCGCTGTCGCCGTTCGCCGCGATCCGATCAGCACCGACGATCACCGCCTGCACACGCCCTTCTTTCATCACCCAGCCCGCCATCGAATCGCAGATCAGCGTGACGGGAACGTTGCGTTGCATCAACTCCCACGTGGTGAGTCGCGCCCCTTGCAGTAACGGTCGCGTTTCATCGGCATAGACTTGCAACGCCGGGTTCTCGCGCGCTGCGGCGAAGATGATGGCGAGCGCCGTTCCATCGCCCGCTGTGGCGAGGCCCCCGGTATTGCAATGAGTCAGCACGCCCGAGCAGCCGCCCAGCAGCGGCAGT
>JAYTXB010000156.1:0-18815 GCA_043743205.1 Schlesneria sp. | reverse complement strand
GACGAACACGGCCAAGCCGAGGTCCGTGATCTTCGCCCGGCCGCGCACGAGGACGATGTTGTCCGGCTTGATGTCCCGATGGCGGATGCCGAGTCCGTTGAGCACATCCAGCGCTGTCGCTGCATCGCGCAGGTGGCGTTCCAGTTCGTCGGATGGCAGGCCGCTCAAGCCCTTGCGCTGGCAATCAACCAGTCGCGCGGCGAGG
Source organism: Schlesneria sp. (assembly GCA_043743205.1). GTDB lineage: Bacteria > Planctomycetota > Planctomycetia > Planctomycetales > Planctomycetaceae > Schlesneria. The sequence goes on along the minus strand of JAYTXB010000156.1, from coordinate 18,610 downwards.
CTTTGCTCACCCAAATCCCAGACGGTGATCAGGTGCCCGAGTTCGCGCCAAACACCGCTCAGTTGCACGATCGTCGGACAATCGACGATGGCGGGCTGCTTCATGAATCCGAGTTCCTGATCGGCCATCGCCAGTAACCGCGCGTCGAGGATGTCTCGCGAGACCTTGATCGCGCGCGGGACTTCAAACACGTTCCCCGCATAGACGACGCCAAAGCCGCCGTTGCCGATGTGACGCAGACCCGTCACGCCGTATTTGGCTTTGAGGATGTCGAGCAGTTCGAGGTTCACAGGTTGGGTTCCAAGGCGATAGGGCTTTGTAGGATGGGCACTCCTGCCCGTCCGCCATCAAAATCAAATTCGGCTCACCAAGTTCATTTCGTCGGCCCCGAAGGCCCATGCAAGGTAGCCCTGTCGCTCCGCGACAGGAAGCGAGATCGCGTCGCAGGCTGTGTGCTGTTGTTGGACGCTGATCGTGGTTCGCGCTGCCTGTCGCGGAGCGACAGGGCTACCTTGAAGGCAAAGGACGGGCAGGAGTGCCCATCCTACAACGGTAGCCCTCGCGCTCCGCGCGAGGGCTACCGTTGGGCAGAGCACAATGGGCATTCGGCGTCATCGACATGGTAGCGGACATCGCGGAGTTCGACCTCGCTCGGTGAGCCGAGATAAAGCGTCAGACGCCCGTCGCTCGGACAGAGGACACCGGCCTCGTGGACGACTCGTTGCAGGACTTCGTGAAAGTTGCGGGGCACATGGTCGGGCAGTCCGGTCGTGACCGGAGTCTCGCGGCGCGGGCGGAGGAAAGTTTGAAACACGGAGCGGGCGACATCAGCCTGCTGGATACGGTCCATGATCCAGTCGCGTGCCCGCTTCAGATGCTGGTAGACATTGTCTTCGCTGACGCCCATTTCGGCTGCGACCTGAGTCGGTTCCTGACCGCGCAGACGACGCTCGTAAATCTCCTTCTGCGTTTGCATCTGCTTCTCCTCGCACCGCGCGACGTACTCACGCAAGATGTCGCTGAGCAGCAATGCCTGACGGCTTCGACGATCACTCTCGTCGGCGATGGCCGGGGGGTTGGGGATGGCAGACGCCAGCGCGGGATCGGCGGACTCGTCAGCCAGCGTCTGGAACCAGTCGCGTTCGACACGCTTCAAACTGCTCAGCGCGGCGTTGATGGCCGCTCGTGCCAGATAGGTTGTCCAAGGACTGTCGGGCACGAAGTCGGGGGTGACTGACAGCCGTTTCCAGACGCCCAGACAGACCTCCTGCACGATGTCTTCGCGATCCGCTTCGGAGAGTCGGCCGAACTTGGCCGATAGAAACTGTCGCAGGTAAGGGATGTGGTTGGTGAAGGGGTGTTCGGGCATGGTGGAGGTTCCAGAAGTTGGGATCATGAATGTGGGAGCGACCAGGCAGAAGACCCCTCACCTTATCTCCTCTCCCCGCAAGGCCGGGGCGAGGGGACAAGAAAGAGTTTTAGACCTCGCGCAGTGTGAGGGACATTTCGTCGGGGGTGGGCTGTCCCAGCAGGCTGCGACGGAGGAGTTCGGCTTCGTCCAGTGTCGTGCGGATCAGCAGCCGAGACGGCCAGTTCAGCGGAGCATCGTCGAGTCGCTCGTAGCCGTCGGGACGGTCGATGAACACCACGGCTTCGGTGGCGCGCAGTGTGATGCCGGTCGGGCTGGCTCGCAGCCGGAGTTCTCGCGCGGGCAGTTCGGGAAACAGGTGATGTCCGTCATCGCCCGAAGTCAGCACCAGTTCATCGGCCAGCATCGCGAAACGCTGACAGTGGATTTGTCTCGCGTCTTCGCCCAGCAAGGAAATGCTCGATCCCAGACTGCCGACCGACTCGAAGAGGGCTGTTGCTGAATTGCGAACCGGACGCGAGAACCGCCACAAGCATCCCGGCGGACCGAACTGGATGATGTCTCCGTCGGTCAGCAGCCTCGTTCCCGTCAGCGGCTCGCCGTTGACGAGCGTCGTGCAATTCGGCAGCCCGACCAGTTGGTAGTCGCCGCGATGCCGGACCACGAGTGCGTGGCGACTGTGAACATTGGCCAGCAGCGGCACGGTGACTCCGCGACCGCGCGCGTTGCCGATGACAGCCTCTTCCGTCGTGATGGCCAGCAGTTCGTCGTCGATCAGAAAACGCGGCGGCACGCGAACTTCTCCTCGTAGGATGGACGCCCCGTCCGTCCGAGTCTTCTCATCGTAGGACGGACAATCTTGTCCGTCATGTCGGACAGGATTGTCCGACCTACAAGAATCGGACGGACGAGGCGTCCATCCTACGGGCGCGGTCGGCGCGACAAAGCTGGCCAAGGGAGGCAGACGATCTGGAGCGGGTTGCTGCGGAACTGCGACCGGCAACGGCGACTGCTCGGTCAGAACTCGTCGGTAGCGATTTTCCAGCGCAGCGAGACGCGGGTGATTCGCATGAGTCTCGCGAGCGCGATCCAGTCTCTCTCGCGCAGTCGGCAGGAGACCGTGATCCAGCAATTCGGCCGCTTCGGCAAGGTAGCGTTCGCCGCGTGACAGGCGTTCCGCCAGATCGGCCTGAACATCCAGTACGGCCCGGTCATCTCGCACCGCAACGTCCGCGTTGCCCTCCAACGGACGAAGCAGGTCGATCGCCGAGACGACTCGCCCCTGCTCCGCCCAGTCCTTCGCTTGCTCCACTCGCTGTGCCTGTTCGTACGCACGCCGTTGCCCGACCAGCACACGCTCCTTTAGCGCGAACGCTTCGATGGGCAACTCGCCACACAACGCAGCCGCCTCCAGCAATTCGACAGCTCGATCCCACAACATCACTTCGGCCGCCTGTCCGGCCCACTGAATCAGTCGCGGCTGACTTTGGGCCAGCAGTTGCCGTGCGGCGCGATGGTCGCGATCAGGCGACTGGCTGAGTATGCGAACTGCGTCGAGGTCGTGCCCTTTGGCGACCAGATCGCGGGCGACTCGACAGTGATAGGGATCGAACAGATTCATGAGTATCTCCTGACGACGCCGTGGCATCGTAACCTTCATCACGACATCAGGACTATTTGCCAGCCACCCATCGAAGCCGAGATCAACAGAACGACGGCCACTCCGACGATCATTGCACGTCGGTAGCCGTGAGTCAGGCGGTCCAGTTTCAGTACCATCAGCCCTCCCGCCAACCAGCCAAAAAGGGTCAGACCGATCGCGAACAACAGTGCTCGTTGACGGTGACGGTCCTGGTCCAGTTGCTCGTTCAGCCAATCACGGACGACCACGTCGGGAAGGCTCCAACTCACTTGCCGTCGGTACAGTGTTCCATAGGGTTTGAGCTGTTCTTCCGTCTGTTCACGGCGATCCGCCTGTGTCGCGGTCCACAAGTGAGGCAGCGCTCGACGCAGCCGTGTTGGAGTGAGTCGCGGCTCCCGACGAAGCAATTCCGCGAGCAGAGTCGCTTCAAATCGCCGACTCGCCTCGCTGACGGCTTCCGCGAGAGTGACCTGCGCATCCGAGGCAACATCGACGTGCAACTCACCGGCGACGGTTGCTCTTGGCATTCCGATGCCAATCACGGTCAGTCCGACGATGAACAGCGAACAGAATCTGAACGGGAAACGGAACATGGAAGACAACCCTTGTCGGAGATTCCAAGCCAAGACAGGACGGGCAAGAGTGCCCGTCCTACCTTCAGGACCATGCGGTATCACTTGGCATCATGCGGCGACGACGCGGCAGGAGTCTGGCCGAAGTAGTCGTCGAAGCGACGGGACACCGGGCGGCGGTCGGCATCGACCGGAATGTCTCCCCCCACGGTCTGGCCTTCCACCAACTTCTGGACCGTTCGGATTCGTTTCTCAACTTCCACTGCCAGCGTCTTGGCGGCTTGAAGCTTCGAGTGATCGAAGTCGATCTGATGGGCATCCGCCGCGAGTTCGGCCAGTTTCAGTTCGCCCCGCAATGACTCGGTCTTCTCGACGAGTGCATCGTGATTCCGCTGATACTGATGAATTTTTTCGACGGCCGCCGTCAGTGTCTGCCGTCGCGTCACCAGCAATTTCTCGCGAGCCTGAAGCTGGACCGCCGCGTTCTCGTAACGCTCCAGACGACGACTGAGGTCTTGCTCGATCTCTGCTCGAGAGAAGGTCCGATCGCCAAACGAGTGCCGCTCGCCCGACGGCGAATCACTCGGTTGGTCAAGTGCCGCACGCAGCTTCTGCATCTGCGACTTCGCCTCATCCTGCGAGTCGGTCATCGTGCGGGTCTCTCGTTCGAGATACTCGACTTCGACTTCCAACTGCGCCGCGACTTTCTGACTGGCCTGAATCTCGGGGATCAGCTCTCGCGTCAGTTGACCGACACGTTCGAGTTCAAACGCGATGGGGACCGCGTCTCGCAAAGATGCCACCACAGAATGCCGAGCGGTCGTTAGATAGCTCCACGCCGTTCCCGCTCCCAGCGTCGAGGCCAACATCCCCGCACCCACCAGCCACGCCCACGGTCTTTCCAACGTCACTTTCAGCATGATCGACTCCTCTCAACAGCAGTTTGAACCGGCAAGGCTCAACGATGGCCTCGTCCTCTGCTGTGTGAGAGAGTCGTATGAAAAAAGTCTGACACCCACCCGCGAAGTTTTTCGGCGATTTGCTGAAATCGTGCGATTTGCGAAGAGAGCCCGTTGAGGCGTGATCGTCGAGGGCGAACGACGGCGGACGAGGTTAGCCCAACTCGCCGCTCGCCAGCAGTACCGCGATCTGGCAGCCTTGCAGGAAGCTGGGGACATCGAGCCATTCGTGGTTGGTGTGGATGTCGTGTTGGCCGCAGCCGAGCGTGACGGTGGGAAAGCCGTGGGCGGTCATCCAGTTGGCGTCGAGGCCGCCGTTGCCGATGCAGAGTTCAGGGGTGAGGCCGATCTGTTCGACCGCTTGCTTGGCGAGTGAGACGACCGGTTCGTCAGGGTTCAGGCGAAACGATTCGTATTTGAGGTCGGCGTTGAAGGTGACCTTCCCTGCTCTGCCGTCGGAGGACTTCACCGACTTCGCGGCTTTGACGAACGCCTTGCGGTAGGCTTCGACGATCTTCTGGCGGAAGACGGGGTCATGACTGCGAGCTTCGGCCCGTAGCGAGAGGCTGGGGGTGACGACGTTGGTCGCTTCACCGGCGTGGATGATGCCGACGTTGCTCGTGCCACGACTGCGTCCCTTCGCAATGAGGCCGTGCCAGCCGTTCTCGGTCAAATCGGCGATGGCCAAAGACGCGATGGTGATCGCGTTGACGCCTCGTTCCGGATGAACGCCCGCGTGGCTGGCAACGCCCTCGATTTCGATCTCGATGGCATAGTCACCGGTGGCACCGATGTTGACATAGCTCGCATCACCACCGTCCCAGTTGAAGCAGAACTTTGGCGCACCGAGCTTGTTCGCTGAAACATACCTCGCACCGTAGAGGCCGATCTCTTCTTGCACGCAAAAGAACAGAGTCAGAGGGGGATGCGATCGACCACTTCGCAGCAGTTCGAGAGCTGCCGTCAGAACGACAGCCACTCCAGCGCGATCATCGCCACCGAGGCCCGTTGTTGCTTCGGCTGATCGGATCACGTCACCGTTCAACACAGGCTTCGCCCCGACGCAAATGGGAACGGTGTCCATGTGAGCCATCAATAATCGGCGCGGCCCACGTCGCGTTCCTGGCAGCTTTACGATCAGGTTGCCGACTTCACCGCCACCGGGGATTCGACGATTGGCTGAGTCGGTCTCGATACAAGACGCAGAGGCACCTGCTGCGAGTAGCCGCTCGCGAATGAACGAGACGACCTGCCCTTCTTGTTTGCTACGGCCTGTGATCGCCATGAGTTCCATGACGAGCGCCACTGCCGCCGACTTGTCGATACTCAACCCTGAACCACCCGAGTCGTCCGTCATCTCTGATCCTTCAAGAGTGAGCCATCCTCGGACACATTCAAGCATCACTCGGAGAGAATGGCGAAACAAGTCGCCCGGTTAGCCGCATCGCTCAGGCTGCCGGTTACTTCAAAACCATTCTTCAAAAAGCCGCCAATTGTCGAATTTGTTACTCCGCAGTAAAAAAAGTCCCGTCAGCGGAGTGACGGGACTAGTGTGAACATCGGTATTAAATTCACCCACGCGAAGTACAGGCGATCACTTCGTCGCCAAGCCCAGCTCGCAACAGACACCCCGCATCGGAGTAGACGCCAGCAAATGCCCACTTCGGAATGCAGCAAAGTGGGCCTCCCCGAAAAATCATCTCAAACCACAATCACTCTTGAACCAGAGAATAGCAACCCGTACCCGGATCCTTAGCGATCCCTTCGGAGTTGTAGATATTCTGATAGATCATGTTACTGAAATTGGTGCTGTTCGATTTATAGCCAGCCTCGACAACCTTGGGCACCAACTCTTCGAGAGTCAGTCCTTTTTTGCTCTTGCCCAGGATATCCGAAATCACATCGCGTAGGGATCGTTCGTTCTTGGGACGACTACCGCGATTCTTGCTGCCGCGTGGCTTCTTATTGCCGCTTCCAGGAGGTCGCCCACGTCTGGCTCCGGTTCCCTTGACTGCGGACATTGCTTGTCCACCGACGATCGCCGTGAGCTGCTCTTCGATTTCGGCGAGTTGCTTGTGGAGTGCCTCTCGTTTCTTGCCCAATTCTTGGACGAGCGACTTGCGCTGATCGAGCAATTTCTCCAATTCAGCAACGTTGATTCCAATCCCTGCTTGCGACATATAACCTCACTTAGCTACGGGGTTTTAAAAGGTGGCGAAACGACTGCGCGCACACATGCTTGAAAGCCTATCTTCCCTGTCGTCTCATTGCAAATGAACTGGGGATATTTAATCCGATCCAAACGGCGCGTCATTGCCAACGACTGCTGCCAAAGTGCCACGCGATACGACCACTACAAAAAGGCAGCTTTTCTTGTAAAGAGCGTCTACCGAATGCTTAAAGTCAGACAAATAGCAAATCAATAATTTGCCGGTGCATCGCGCGTCCAGAAGGAAACTACGCCTCGCCGTACATGACTACTCCGCGACGAGTCTTCAAGAAATCGCTCTTATCCAAAGGCTCCAGCAGCCAGGTCAAACGCATCAACAAAAATGGTTTTTTTCGATTGAAAGTGATTGGATTGCATCGATCTCCACCCATTGTCTTTGTGTTGTGAAGACCGGGAGTTCACTAAACAATTGAAAAACAGAGTTATTGTGATGCGTTTCGCTCGCTTCAGCAACCAAGCGAAACGCATCGCAGTTTCAGGTTTGCGAGCACGTTGAGAATATAGTCCGGGTCCATTGCGGCTTTGAAGCGTTTGTTTTTGGCTCCGAGTTTGGTGCGGGTGTCTTGTCGCAGAATCGAGACGGCGCGGCGGCGGATGGCCGAGAGATTGTTAACGCCTTTGCGGTTGATCAGGCGATGACGATCTTCGTGGAGCGTGACATCCATCGTCCAATGGCGCGAGTTCTCGATGCCCCAGTGTGAACGGATGACTCGCGCGAGAAGTTCCGCCTGTGGGGGCTGGCTGCTCAGATAGAAACGCGTTTCAGAGGTCTCGATGTTCTCGCGTTCGATGCGTTTGAGGACGACGGCCAGGGTTCTCAGGCCCGGCCAGGTGTGGCGATGCGTCGAGTCTTTCGGCAGCTCGATAACGCGGACCTCGCGCTGTTCGATACCGCCGTGAGCATTCTCGGTCGTCGAGTGCAGATCCGGCGTCAACTCTAGAAAGCTGGTTCGGCAACCCTCGCCCAGAAGCTGCCTCATGTCGGCGGCCAGCGTGGGCTGATTGTCCTTCAGGCCGATCACGAAGTCGGCCTGTTTTTCGCGAAGCTTCTCGACAATCGCCTTCTGCATTCCCATGGCATTGATTGAGACGACGGCCCCCTTCAGCGACAGCAATTTGAGCAGTTCCGGGATCGCGGTGATCTCATTCGACTTCTCTTCGGCTGCGACTTACCCCAGAGTCAGTCGTTCAGCGGTGGCCCACGTGCTGAGCATTGGGTGGTCTGCTTTATCGTGGTTGTTTTCCGGTACGAAACAACGCGCAGGAGGCGGCAGGATGGCCACGATGGATTGGGGGCCTTTGACTTCGGATGAGCGGTTGGTGGCGGTACAGGCGGTGCTGAATTTGCGGATGCTGAACGCGGCGTGTGATGCGGCTGCGGATGGGGCGGTGCTGGGAATTGCCAAGCTGTTGTCGCTGTAGCAGGGGCGTGTGGCGATGCTGACGCAAGCGGGCGAGGTCCGGGCGTCTATCGTCGTTGCGTAAACTTCGATCACGGCGGCGATGTCTTGGATGAGCGGCTGGGGATCAACAATGGTTGCAGCCCGCAGGCTCAGCGACTGATCCGTTTGGCGGCGGCAAGCTGGTCTTACGACATCTCCCGCGAGCAGCTGGAAGAGCTGTGCGTCTGTCAGTGAGCGACACGACCGTTCGCGAGTTCGCTCAAGAGACCGGGGCGAAGATGGCGACTTGGCAGCGGACCGAGCCTGTGGCTGTACGGGCGTTCTGCCGGTCGACATCGAGTTCACGACCGACGGCACGAGCGTCAACAGGACCGAGCGGTGGCGCGAGGTCAAGTTGGGCATCGTCTCGAAACGCGATCGCGCGGAACCGGCGACGCCCGACGAATGGGGTGATCGCAAACTCCCCCAGCCGAAAACGTTCGCGGCCAGCGATCAGTTCGGTGATCGCTGGAAGGCGTGGGCGAAACGGCGGCAAATCTGCGAGGTGTCGGCCGACGGCGCGAAATGGATCAGGGAGGAGGCGCGGCTCAAACCTGACGGGAGCGCTGGGCGTACTCGATGTCTATCACGCGCTGGAGTCCATCAACGACACGTCGAAGAAGTTGTTCGGCGACGGCTCACCCGCCGCGACCATCTGGACCGACACGCTCCGCACCACGCTGCTCGAACGAGGGGGGGACGGCTTCGACGAACGCGGCAGGACACCCGCGACAGCTTCCCTGCCAACGCCCCGCAACGGACTCGACTGGAAGAGTTGCGGAACGACCTCGGCCACCACGTGTCGCACTTGAACTGTGCCGAACGCCTACGCGAGGGGCGCTCGATCGGCAGCGGCCAAATCGAAGGCGCCTGCCAGAACCTCATCGGCCGCCGACTCAAACAAACCGCCGCCCGCTGACGTGTCCGCCGCGACCCACTCTCTCTCGTGTGTGTGCCCGCCGCACGGCCAACCTCTGCTCCATCATGGACAGCCGCCAGTGGGGAGCCAACACGCCGCATAAAACCGAAATCCGTTCCTACACCCGTTTGAGATCAGATATCTCCAGAGGACTCATCCCGCCCCAGCAGAAGACGATGATGCAGGACTTGGCCTGCCCGATGAACTCGTTGCCAGCGAACTCACTCCCAGACGCAGCGGCGGCACATCTCAACGGCAAGAAGTCTGGCAGCGAAAGGCCCGCAATTCTGGCCGCAGCAGCCAAGGCGCGGCGTCGAGACAGAAGATGTCCGGCCACCGACGAATCTGAAAAACGCTGCGATTGGGATATGGGAGTTGGGACTTTCCGTCGGGGCTGACGAGTTTCATCGACCGAGCGCGGGGGGCTCACAAACACACCGAAGCCATCACGCTCACAGCAGTTCCGAGATCGGCTCGCCAAAAGGCAGGATCGGCATGGGGCGGCCGCGGCGGTCGAGAAAAGATTCGGAATAGTCAATTCCCAAGTGACGATAGACGGTGGCCCAGAGGTCGTTCGGTGTGAGCGGTCGGTCGGCGGGATGTTCACCCTTGGTGTTCGTCGAGCCAACGATCTGGCCCGTGCGCATGCCGCCTCCCGCCATGATGAACGACATCGCCTGAGGCCAATGATCACGGCCGGGCTGCATCACACCAGTCTGCGATCCAATCGAGTTCTCCAGACGCGGTGTTCGTCCGAATTCTCCTGTAACCAGAATGAGCGTCCTCTTGTCCATGCCACGTTGATGCACGTCCTCGATCAGCGCGGTGACGGCTTGATCGTAAATCGGCAGGCGCACCTTCAGGTCGTCCCAGATGTGGCAATTGACAGCGTGCGAGTCCCAGTTGTAAACGCCCTGTTTGAGCTGCTCGACGCCCGACTGATACGGGTTCTCCATGATGAGCGTCACGAAGCTGACACCCGCCTCCACTAATCGCCGCGCCATCAAAGCCCGCTGGCCCCAACAGTGGCGACCATAACGATCTCGCACCATTGGCGATTCCAACGAAAGATCGAACGCCCGCTTCGCGCGGTCGCTCGTCAGCATCCCGACGGCCCGGTCCTGGAAGCGGTCCGTCGATTCGACCATCCGCATGCCGTCGATCTCTCGGCTGATCCGGTCCAATCCCTTGAGCAACGACATGCGGTCACCGATCCGGCCCGTTACCGCTTCTGACGGCGAGATGTTCGGGACAGAGAAGCTCGGCAGGCTCGGATCGCCCTCGACATTGAACGGCATGTACGACTGGCCGAGATACGCCGCTCCCTGCGCGAAGACATCGTTGGTACGACCGCCCGGATTCATCGAGACGTAGTTGGGAATGCCGCAGTCTCGCCCCTCGCGAAACTTCGCCACGATCGAGCCGGTGGCGGGAGCGTCGTTCACGGTATCGACGGGAGTCACGGGAACTCGCCCCGTCATCATCCGCTTGTGTCCGCCGCCATGATCGGCGAATTGATGAGCCACCGACCGGACGATGGCATACTTGTCGGCGATGGCCGCGTGCCGAGGCATCAACTCGCAAACGTCCATGCCGGGCACGTTCGTCCGAATCGGTTGGAACGCGCCGCGATAATCGATCGGCGCGTTGGGCTTCATGTCGTACATGTCCATGTGCGGCGGACCACCCGGCATCCAGACGAAGATGACCGCAGTCTCTTCATCGACGGATCGGCCCGCAGCGGCGGCGGCCGCGCGGCAGCGGAACAGGTCCGGCAGACTCAATCCACCCAATCCCAACGCTCCTGCCGCGAGAAACTCACGACGATTAACGGGGCCGAGGCAGCGACGTGGGGCAATGTTCATGGCTTCTCTTCGCAATCAAACGGAACTGAAAACGGCATTCACCAGTATGTTATCGGATCGGCACGATGACATTGTCAACCGCAGGTTGTCCGGGGTAGCCCAGCTTGCCCCAAATTGAGTGCGCGACACCAGCAGCATTTATTCAAGGCGTTTCCGAATGAAGTCCCGACAGGCTTTGCAGAGGCTGACGCCCGCAGCGTCGGCGAAGGTACTTCAGGCTCGCAATCAGGAAGAAGCCCTCGCTCACACCTCCGGTGACTTTTCTAAGGGTTCTTCGCCTAGAAGTCCGGGGCCTCACGGCACCCGGCTCACCAAGCTCCGACAGTTATTTCTGCGCCAGTCCTAAAGTCCGTGCGATTGGCCTGACGCCGCCCCGCTCGGAGAAACGTCTCAGATCTCCATCGTGGCCACGTCGAGTTATCGACCGCGCAGTTTGTGGTAAAGAACCTGATGGCGTTTTGCCTCTTCAAGTTGTCCGAGACGTTCCAGCGCGACTCCCAACATTCCGTGTGCGGCGGCCGACGATGGATTGATGTAGAGAGCCTCCTTGGCGGCAGCGACGGCACCGGCGAGGTCTCCCGAATCGCCAAGGACACCGGCGAGTTGTAGGTGCTGGGCACTCTGCCACGAATTCACGGCGAGATACCGTCGAAGCAGATCACGAGCGGTGGGCAGCTCGCGCGATTTGAAGTGATGATCGGCCAGTCGCAACAGCGCCCCTTCATGTTGAGGCGAGATCGTCAGCGCCGCTTGCCAATGTCGCGTGGCCTGTACGTCGTTTCCCAAGATTTGTTCGCAAATACCCAGTCCCTCTCGCACATCGGCATCGTCGAAGAACGCGGCGGCGATGCTCGACAGCAGTTGCTCTCCTTCATCCGCCTGATCGCGGCTTTGACTCAGTTCCGCTTGGCGAGACAACATCAGTCCGCGCGCTCGACGAATGTCAGCGGGAGTCAGCCGTTGCTCGGGCTTACCGAAAAGTTGCAATCGAGTTGTTCGCTCGATGGACGGCTCGGCGATTGCCTGAGAGACCGGTTCCGCAAGGGGGCGCGGCAAAACACGATGGTCGGTCAACGAGGTGTGAGGCACGCTGTTCACCGACAACGCGGGCAGATGGCAGGCCACACACGAGTTGGCGGCAGGGGGGCGTGACCGTTCCTCGAACGCGACCGAACAGCCTTTATCGGCGTGACAGACGAGACACTTGTCGCGATAGAAAGCGGGCTTGTCGGAGTCGCTCGGCGAAAAGTGAGGATCGTGACACGACGTGCATCCGAAACGACCGCCACTCTGCTGAAAGCAACGACTGCTTTGCATTTGCTCCACCTGACTGACGGCGCGGGAGATGCCCGCTTCTTGAACCGCCGTCGAACGGACGAACGCCGTCCACATCTCATCGAAGTGCATCCCCGGACGAAAATCGCTGTCCGCGCGACCATAGCGTGGAATCCGTTCTTCTGCCGCGAGATGACACTGCCAGCAGACCGAGTCACGTAATTCGGGAGCCAGCTTCGCCGGATTGACGATGTCGTCCTTCAAGCCCGGGGCATCCTTTGTTCCCAAAACCAGCAGATCATGTCGCGCGATGTGTCGCTCGCCCGGCCCGTGACACCGCTCGCAACCGATCGACGCACTGAGCAGCGCTGGCGTGGGAAAATGGTTCGGCCTGTCGCGATCCGTGTGGACGCGATCGGCATGGCAGGTCAGGCACGCCCCGGATATCCGCCGTTCAAATCGGGGATGTTGTGTTGCCGAATAGCCGGGTGCCAGATCCCATTTCTGCGATTGCGAATACCACGTGATCGGGGACTGAAACAAACACTCTCCCTGCTGCAAGACATACGATCGACCGTGATGTCCCGAACCAATCCCAAACGCGATCGGCACGCGCTGGTTGTAGAGTTCCCCCAACTCAGGATCGATCATCGCTTCACCGTGAATGAGTCCCTCGGCAGTCCGTTCGACGAAGTAACGTCTCTCACCAACAGCCGACGGCACAATGAACTCAGCCTGCGAGGTGGAATCCGCCTGATTGGAAAACGACTCCACCGTTTCGGCAGCGATCTCCGCAGCCGTCGTTCCCGCCGCGATCGAGCGCGACATCGGATGCGATTGGTAGCGTTCCCAAATTTGAGCATGACAGCGGCGACAGGCATCGCTGCCGACAAAGCCTTCCGTTGGCAGCGTCGGACGAACGGCTCGTTCCAACAACTGTGGAGCCGATCCAACGCGAGCCGCATCAGGAGCAGGCACGAACATCACGTTCGCTGCGGCAAACAGCGCGACAAGTACCGCCCCTACGATCAACCCAACAGCGGTGCGAAGTCTCATAGAAAGCTCGAAAACAGGTCGCAGAGCGGTTGCTGAATTGGCCAGCTCATTCCGTCAATCGTCCGCGACAACCAGTCGCGTTGAGCTTGGCAACCTCGCAACAAAAGCACAACGGGATCGGCGTTAACATCGCGCGCGATAACTCGCGCGGCGGAAAGTGACTGGGTGGTCGGATCTTCAGTCCCACTGTCCCGTCGAGGCCATCCGCATCGGTCAAACTCCGCCGTGCGAGGAATAACCGCCTGTCAAAGTGACCAGCCCTTGCGGTATTCGGTGTGAACGTACTGATTCAGGTCGGGTGCGTTTTTCACCTTGAGATTGTCGCTGTCCCACTCCATCCTCGTGCCCGGAGAGCGCAGCGAGAGGACACCCAGCAGCACGGTCTCCGTCATCGGGCCGGAGTAGTCGAAGTTGGCGACCGGACGCTTGCCTCCCTTGCAGGCCAGCACCCATTCCTCGTAATGGCCGGGTGAGCGAACCATCGTCTTCGGAACCGCTTTGGCCGCTTCCAGCAACGTGCCCGGCAGAAGTTGAGGCATCCCGCCGTGCGAGCCGTGAAACATCTTCCCCTTGCTGCCGATATACAGCACGCCGTTGTCGGGCAGACGCTGGCCGGACGACATCTCGGCAGGAGTCGGCGGCATCAGCCCGCCGTCGTACCACGTCATCCGCACTGGCGGCAGGTTGCCTCGCGCCGGGAATTCGTAGGTGATGATCGCGGCGACCGGGTAAGTCTCGAAGTTGAGCTGATTCTTTTCGAGTAGCGTGCCGTCGAGCGTTGTGCGGGCTTCGACAGAGGTCGGTGCTCCCAGATTCAAGGCCCAGACCGGATGGTCGATGATGTGGCAGCCCATGTCGCCGAGTGCTCCGGTGCCAAAGTCCCACCAGCCGCGCCAGCCAACGGGAGCATACGCCGAGTGGTACGGTCGCTCACGGATGGGGCCGAGCCACAGATTCCAGTCCAGCGTCGATGGCACCGGTGGCGTCTCGGAAGGCCGACCGATCCCCTGCTTCCATAGTTTTCCCGCACGATCCGACCAGACGTGAACCTCGCGCACCTCGCCAATCACGCCCGCCTAAATCCATTCGTTCGTCAGTCGCGCTCCCTCCGTCGCGTGCCCCTGATTTCCCATCGACGTGACGACGCCCGTCGCATGCGCCGCCTTCGTCAACTCGCGGCATTCGTGCAGTGTGTGCGTAAGAGGCTTCTGGCAATAGACGTGCTTGCCCGCTTTGATCGCCGCCATCGAGGCGACCGCGTGAACGTGATCGGGCGTGCCGACCGTGACGGCGTCGATGTTCTTGGCTTCCTTGTCGAGCATCTCGCGAAAGTCCTTGTAACGCCGCGCCTGCGGATGCGCGTTGAACGTTCCCGCCGCGCGAGTTTCATCCACGTCGCACAGAGCCACGAAGTTCGCGCCCAACTTGCTGAACGTCGCGATGTCACCCCCACCCATCCCACCGGCACCGATCCCCGCCACGTTCAGTCGCTCACTCGGCGGTGTCTGTCCCGGCCCACCGAGAACGTGCCGGGGCACGATGGTAAAACTGAATGCCGTCGCGGCCGTCGCCGACAGAAAATCTCGACGTGAGGCTCGTGCGGAGACCGACTTGCGATTGGCGATGCGCGTCATGGCAACTCCAGATGTGAGGGAATGGAAAATGGGATCGGCTATCGACTGTTCGCGAAATGTGTCGAATAGATCGAGCGGTCTACTTCAAAAATGCAGCAGAGGCACGTCAGGTGGCGAAGATTGGCACACGGCCGTGCGAGGAATAACAACAATCCAAAACACGCCGACACCCTCCACCTAACAGCAATCCCGCTTCAAAAACCTGTTAGCTCGCTGCGAGCGCCCGTAGGTGTGTCCTTGCATCCTGCGGAACGGACGACATACTTCGGCCCGGCTTCGAGGAGCATTTTGAAAGACTTTTTTTGAAGGACACAGACGATGAAGCGAGTTGGTGCAACGACGCTCAAGGGAAACCCCGTTGATCTCAAGGGACGCGCCTTGGCGGTGGGAGATAACGCTCCCGAATTCAAACTGCAAGACAATGGCTTGGCCGACATCACGCTCGCCAGTAGTGCGGGCAAGACGCGGATCATTGCCACGATCCCGTCACTCGATACCCCAACCTGCCACGCCGAAACGAAGCGCTTCAACGACGAAGCCAAGAACCTCGCCAACACCGAAGTCTTGGTCGTCAGCATGGACCTCCCCTTCGGCGCGAAGCGCTGGTGCGGAGCCGAAGGGGTGGAAACGGTGAAGACGCTCAGCGCTCACCGCTGCACAGAATTTGGCTATGACTACGGGGTTCTCATCCACGGTGGTCCGCTCGACCGCTGCTTCTCGCGAGCCATCTTCGTCGTCAATCCGGCAGGGAAGCTGACGCACGTCGAGTACGTTCCCGAGATCGCCAACCATCCGAACTATGACGCCGCCCTGGCCGCCGCCAAAGGTTGAGTCGCATCCCGGCACGGTCGCCGTTGACGTTTTGCGAGTGACACCGCGCCTTCGAGCCTCCAAGCAATTGGAGGCTCGAAGCGTTTACGCCCCCGAGAAGCCTCACGTTAGATTTGTGAGCGGGCCATCGCCGCAGAAGTCGGGATTGCCGAAGCGTTCGATGCGATGACCGAAGCCGTGCGCGAGCGACATCAGCAGCCGGTTGTGCGCCGTTTTCTTGTACTTCAACGACCGGCCCATCTGGAAATCGAGGCCGTTGCCAACGACCACGAACGGGATATTGTCGAGCGTGTGCGAATTGCCCTTGCCCAGTTCGTTCGTCCAGACGATCAGCGTGTTGTCGAGCAAGCTGCCTCCGCCGCCGGGCTCGGGCGTCTCAGCCAAACGTTGCGCGAGGTAGGCCATTTGCTCGGCATACCACTTGTTGATCTTGGTCAGCTTGTCCACCGACTTCTCGTCCGTGTCGGGGTTGTGCGAGAGCTCGTGATGGCCCTCATCGACCCCCAGCCACCGCATCTTGGCCCCGCCGACCGAGTTCGTGTACTGCAACGTCGCCACGCGGGCAAAGTCATTCGCGAAGCTGTTCACCATCAGGTCGATCTGCAACTTGCTGAGCGTTGGCATGTTGTCGTTGTCTTCCTTGATCCCCGGTTCCAGTTCGGGAACCGCGTGGCCGCCCCCCTCGGGTGAGGTGGCCTTCAGTTCCTGTTCGAGTTCCCTCACGAAAGTCGTCTGTTCTTCGAGCAGCTTACGGTCCTCGGCATTTACCACGGACGCCACCTTTTTCAGATCGCCCTGCAATTCGTCGAGGATGCTTTTCAGAGACTCCTGATCCTTCATGCGACCGTACAGCTTGGAGAACATCTGGTACGGATCGTCGATCGGCGCGATCGGCTTGTTGGGACCGGAGTACGACATGCGCGTCCACGTGTCGGCCTTGTCGGGCACCATCACGCCAAACTCCAGCGAACCGAATCGAGTCCGCCGTGCGGCGTCGGCCTGCAAAAAGTTATTGATCTCCTGATCGATCGAAATGCCACTCGACCAACCGGCGGGCGTGTCCGATCCCCCCTGAATGTTGCCGGGAAAAAGTTCCGTCCCTGTCAGCAAACAACCAATCCCGCGCATGTGACTGTCGCCGTCACCGCGCACCTTGTCGCAAACACCGTGCAAAGTGAGCAGCTTGTCCTTGAACGGCTGCAGCGGAGTCAGGCTCTCCTTCAACGTGAAGGTCTCGCCCTCTTCCTCGGGCCAGAACGCATTGGGAATCACTCCGTTGGGGCTGAACATCACGACCAGCCGCTGCTTGCGAGCCGTCTGATTCGCAAACCCAAGGCTCGGCAGATTCAACACAAACGGCAACGCCGCAGCGCTGAGGCCAAGATCGCGCAGGAACTCACGTCGGGAAGCTGTCTTGATCATCGGTCAATTCCAAGGATGGTCGCGATTTGACGACTGGTGTTCACAAACAAAAAATTAGAAAAGGTCCACGGGTACAGCGACTTTGCTGAGTAAGCGTTGACGGAGTTCAGCAATGATTTCGTCGGCTGGTCGAACTCGGCCAGTGTTCAGGTCGTCCAGTCCCTCTCGAATCGCCTCACACGATAACGCGCGTTCCTGACGAGCTTGCCACGAGCAACCGCAATCTTCCAGAGTCAGTTCGTCGTCGTTTTCGGAGGAAGTGTGCATCACGAAGTTTCTCAAGGTTCTCAAACAGTCGACCAAGCCCTCCACAAAATACACCACGTCGCACCTAGCCGTAATACCGCCTTGCTCAGGTCTAACGCTTAGTTCGGCGGCTCATGTTTCCCCCGCCTCGATCCATCGGCTCATTGTGTGAGTCAGTTCATTCGCCAATGCCTCACGATTCATCATGCTGTAAACGTCAATCATGCGGCGGGCGAGGGAAACCGGCTTCGTCATCCAAAAGAACCAAAGCCCTTCGCGAAGGTAATGGAGCGCCGTGGCCAAATGGCCTCCACTAATTGCCCGTTCGGCAGCATCTTCAAATGGGACCGATGATTTGTTCCGGTCAAACTCAAGCAGAGGCCCTGGGTCGAAGAGTTTCGCCGGTGCCAATGTTCCGACGCCATCAGATGACGGGGCGAATCGCCATCCATGCGGTACTGACACCGCAGGATTCTGTTCCTCCTGCGGTCGTATTTTGCACGCACCCGCGATTTTGGCGATTCGCTCCTTCTTGACCGCACTCACAAAGGAAAGGTGCCACCCCATTACGGAAGCGATCCCCATTTCTGTTGTTGAACCGACAAGAATTACTCCATCCGAGTCCATCGGACAGTAGTGAGCAAACGGTAGATCATTGAGTTCCAACTCTGGAGCATGAAGCAGGAAACCATAGTGGTCGCCATCGCACCCCGTTTTTCCAACAGGAAACAATTCAGGCGGAGTCCCGTCATACCGAGCATCTTGGCCCCGTGGAAACAGACCGAGGGAGTCATCAAATGCATCCAAACAGGACTCAGGATCACCACCAGCGAAATCGTGCAGTTGGCAAATATATTCAACGAAACGCGAAGGAACGTTGAAGCCTAAAGCCTGCGACAGAGTTGTCCGGGTGGGGCGACCGTCAACAGTGAGATAGGTCTTTGGAATGGGGCGGGGAATGGTTGTGTCGAGTAACTTGCGAAAAATCTCATTCATGAATGGTTTCCATTTCAGGTTAGACCAGCCGCCGAAACGTCCTGATGGATCAACCGAATTTCATCGTGAGTCAAAGAGAGGAGTAGTGCGGACACAGTTCACTCCGCCAACTTCTTGAGGGCGCGGCCATATTTGCGGTTGGTCTTAGCCAA
>JAYTXB010000155.1:0-1969 GCA_043743205.1 Schlesneria sp. | reverse complement strand
TCTCGAAACGAGACCGCCGAACGTGGAAGGTCGCGGTGAAATCACGCAGCGCGACTTGCTCAAGAACAGCCTGCGAATGCGGCCCGACCGCATCATCGTCGGCGAAGCGCGCGGCGGCGAAGTCCTCGACATGCTGCAAGCCATGAACACCGGCCACGATGGTTCGATGAGTACCGTTCACGCCAACGACACCCGCGATGCCCTCGACCGCATGGAGTTGATGATCGCGTTGTCCGGCGTCGAGTTGCCGACAGTTGTCGCTCGCCAGTACATCGCCTCCGCCGTGCAGATTCTCATCCACATGATGCGACTCTCGACCGGCGAACGAAAAGTGATGCGTATCTCGGAACTGTGCGGCTGCCAGGACGGGGCCTATCAGCTCGAAGACATCTTCGTCTACCGCATGTCCGGCGTGGACACGGGCGGTCGGGCGCGAGGGGCCTTCTACGCCACCGGCTACGAACCACAAGCTCTCAAACGACTCGCCAGCCGCGGCCACGACATCCCGTCGCTCATGTTCTCGGCCCGCGAATTGAACTCGAACCGCGAGTACCGACCACTGCGATAAACGGAGTCATTGGTCACTTGTGATTGGTCATTTGGGGAAGACAAAAACTAAGTTCCTCCCCCCACCCAATGACAAATGACAAATGACAAATGACAAATGACAAATGACAAATGACAAATGACAAATGACCACGCCCTCAACCGGACCCACTCCGATGGCCGCAACAACATCCGCTTGGCAACCACAAAGTTCGCAATCCGACTTCTCCAGCATCCTCAAGGAGAGTGAGACATTCGGTTCCGGACGCGGTGACGACACAGCCGATCAGATCAACAGTTGGTTCGACCAACTGATGCTCCAGTCGGGACTCGGTCTGTCGCCGTCGATGCTACTGGCGAGCTGCCTCTGCTCCGGCATCGCGCTCGGCGGGTTGATCTTCGTGATTCAAGAGAACCTGCTGACGACAGCACTCGCCACGTTCATCGGCTTCATCCTGCCGGTTGTGTTTGCCACGATCGCCCGGACTCGGCGACAGGACCAACTCAGCAGCCAAATCCCGGCAATGCTCGAAGAGTTGGCCCGTGCGGCGAAGACCGGTCGCAGCGTCGAACAGAGTTTGGGAATGGTCGCCGGTGACACGCCCGATCCGCTGGGCGCCGAACTCAAACTGGCCACCGGTCGCGTGGAAATGGGCATCCCCTTGAAGGACGCTCTGCGCGACTTGCCGCAGCGCACGGGACTAATGACTCTCAGCCTGCTCTGCATGACGCTGACCGTTCAACAGCAAACGGGCGGTGACGTGGTGACGGTTCTCGAACGTCTCTCGCGCACCGTGCGAGACCGACTCCTGTTCCAAGGCCGTCTCCGCGCCGCCACCGCTGCCAGCCGAGCGACCGCCATCCTGATGCTCGTGTTGCCACCAGCCGTACTGACATTCTTCGTCGTCCGCAAACCGACTTACCTCACCGAATTGCTCTCCTCGTCGTGGGGCCGCAACTCGACTATCCTCGCGATTTGCCTCGAAATCATCGGAGCCATCTGGATCATGCGCATCTTGAAGAGCAGCCAACAAGCCTGACCGTGTCACACCACACCACCACAAAACTTCCGAAGTCTGCCGAGACTTCGGAAGTTTGGAGCCGTTCAAAAAAGTAACCCGCAGCGTGAGCGAGAGACGGAGCTGACGTGAATCCTTCTGAAAAGAATCCCCTCGCTCACGCTGCGGGTTACTACCTCCACTGGTCGTTAAGGATCGGCGTATCAATCCCTGGCGTAGCTGAAGTCGTGAGACTTCAGTCCGAACTCTCACGAGTTCGGCTACCTCGGCTACTGACTGATGCGCCAGTCGCTAAGTTCACACAACACACCTTCGCCGAACAACGTTGATCGCCAGCCAAGCCGCTCTGGCAGCAGGAGTCCACGACGATGATCCCTCCCTGGTTCTTCCCCTTCGCCTACGGC
>JAYTXB010000154.1:0-7256 GCA_043743205.1 Schlesneria sp. | reverse complement strand
GTGAACTTGAACGAGGAAGAACCCGCAGCCTTACGGCACGCGGCTCGCCAAGAAACAAGATCGAAGCCCCTCACCCTAGCCCTTACCCCGCAAGGCCGGGGCGAGGGGACCAGGCAAGAGAAGGTAAGTCAAGCAAAGAGAAGCGAGGTGTTCGATGTTCGCAGTGCAGTTGAATCGGATGTTGTGGAAAGAGTACCGCCAGCAGCGGACGCTGTGGTTTGTCTCGCTGGGGTTTGGGGTGTTGATCCAAGTGATCATTCGGATCGCCGCTGCCGCGTTGGGTTCGGGCACGGATGGTCGCGAGGCACTGATCGCGATGTGGTGGATTCCTTGCGTGCCGATCACGCTCTTTCTGGTGGCCTCGACCGCGATGTTGTTCGCTCTGGAGCGAGAAGAGCGGACGAGTGACTGGCTGCTGAATCTCTCTGTGCCACCGTGGCCGATCCTCATCGCGAAGTACGGGTTCACGCTCGTCGCCACGCTCGGCATGGCCTTTGTGCTGTGGTTGGCCGCCGCCGTGTTGTCGGTCGGATCGCGGTTTGAGTACGGCTGGTTGGCGAATGGCGGTGACTCGAATGGTCTGTTTGTGTTGAAGGTACTGGCCACCGGGTCGCTCTTCACGGCTGGGTTTCTGTTGTGGGGAACGCTCGGTTCTTTGACGAGTCGCCGCGTGATCGTGGCGGTGGCGGCGGCAGCGGGTTGGTGGTTGTTGATTGTCCTCGTGCCGTTGGCGACCCTGCATTATTGGTATTGGTTTCGGTATGGGCCGTCGCTGGGGTCGTTGAGCCAAGACTCATGGCGTATCGATCGAGTCAGCAATTGCCTGATTGGGATCAGCGTTCTGGCGACCGTGGCGATGAATGTCGTGCTGGGGCTTCGCTGGTGTCGCGGCCAGTATCTTGATGCCACTTATTTTGATGATCTCAACGAACACTGGTCGGCGCGCCTGATGAGTCTCGTGGGATGGCGAGCGAGAACGACGCGCGTGCCTGCCGTCGTTGAGCATGAACACTCGGGCTGGCGGACGTGGCAGCGATTGGTCTGGCAAGAGCGGCATCGAGAGTCGCTGCACATTGGAGCGTTGTTGGTCGTCTGCGCGGTCGGAGTTCTGCTGGCGTTGTATAGCCTCGGCGATGACACGTCGTTCACGTTCGCCGTCATTCCGTTGATCGCAGTGCTGCCATGCGCGATGGGACTGCTGGGATTTCGCTTCGATGCGGGGGGCCAGCAGTTGCGGTTCCTCGCCAATCGCGGCACTTCACCAACGACGATCTGGTTGGCCAAGCAAGTCGTCTGGCTACCGAGGGCTTTCTGGATTCCCGCCGCCTGCTGGGGCGTGGCGTGTTTCGCCGAGTGGGCGATCGTTCCTTGGAGAGGTGTCGATTGGGCCGGGTTGCACACCGTTTACGATCCTGTTCGCCATCCGTTGTTCACCCAGTCATTTCATGAGCGTCGATTGTCGGCGGATGTGTTCTGGTTCGCTCTGATGAGCTACGCCGTGGGACAAGCGGCCGCGATGTTGTTTCGTCGGACGATCCTTGCTGCCGGTGCCAGCTTGATGGTCACGATCTTGCTGGCGGGTTGGCAGGCAAGTGCGGTGGTTCGCAATGAGTTGCCGCGCTGGTGGGCGGTGGGAGGAATCGCCGTTTGGTTGTTGTGGCTTACGTGGTGGTACTCACGACACTGGCTGATCGAACGCCGCAGTTCATTCGTCGTGAAGCGGCTCGTGGCGGGACTGATCCTGCCACCGATCCTGTTGTTGTTTGGACTGGCCGCATTCCGGTGGCTGGAAGTTCCGGGGTTTGGTCCCTCGCCCCGATTTCTGATGGCGATCCTGTACCCTCGCGAGTTTGAACGTCGGAGCAATGTGTTGGGTGAGGATGGTCATCACCAGCTCGACGAGATTCGCGCTGCAATCGCACGGGCCTCGCAACCGACTGCGCCGGAGTTGAGTGCAATCCAGAATCACCTCGCGAACACCTACTTCAACTTTGAACTCTTGTCGCAGATTCGGTTGTCTCCCGAATTCATTGCGAGTCTGCCATTCGATGTGAGTCGCGAGGACTTTGAACGAGCGGCGGCTGAACGATTTTGGTCGGTGAACGCCAAGCCACTGGAGACACTCCTCGACTTTCGTGCCGATGGAGTTACTGCATCCCACCGAGCGAAAAGGCTCGAACTCACACAGGAATTGTTCGCGAAACCACAACTGCTACTCGATGCGGGGCGACTCAGTCTGGAGAAGCGCGACGCGCAAATGGCTTTCCGATGTTACTTACTCGGTCTGTGGTTCGGTCGGACCACCGCCAGCCAAGGCTCGACTCCTTACTGGAATGCCGGTCGAGAGCAGCAGGCTGAGGTTCTTCAGTCGCTGGTCGAATGGTCCAACCACGAGAGCGTGACTCGGGAATTGCTGCTGACCGCGATCCAGCAGACGCGCGATGAGCTGGCTCAATTCCCAACGCTGCAAGCAGCGAGCGTGGCCGAGTTCGTTCAGGGCGAGGAAAGCGTGCGTCTGGCAATGGAGCGAGAAGAGTCTCCAATGATGCGCGTCGCGCAACAAGCGGCGGTCCTGTTGTTCCCGCACGAGTTCGCGCGCAGGACACGCGAGCAAGAACAGGTGCTGTTCTGGCGGTGGCATTTTTATCGTGCGATGGAATGGCCGATGAGGACACCGGGGGCCAATTTGGAGTACTCGCTCAAGGCACTTGAGCGGGCTTTTTCCAGCGACGACATCGCGAGTCTCAATTTGTGGACGGGGATGCGCTATCCCGGAATCCAAAGTCGCTTTGGGGGTGACATCGTTGATTCGATTGTCGGCTACGAAGCGGCCAATCGCGCGACGTTGTTGGCACTCGCGATCTCGCTGTGGAAGAAAGATCACGACGGGCACCTGCCTGAATCGTTGGAGGACCTCGCGGTCTATTGCCAGATCGCAGGCCGGAATGATCCCAATCGCGTATTGCCAAGCCTAGCGCTGAACGATCCTTGTACGGGCGGGAAGTTCGGTTACTCGGCCGCGAGTCGGACGTTGGCGGAGTCCAATTCGGACAATCCCGTCCCAATCCTCTCTTCAGAAGGACCGGATGCCTTCGACCCGCCACACAACTCCAACGGCTTGGTCATGGACTCTGTGCAATCCGTCACGGACAAGGGCATGCAGTATGCATTTCGTCCGCTGATCGGCGGTGTTCCGATCGTCCTGATGCAGTCGCGTGACGGACAACTGTCGCTGGTTCTGCCGCGAAGTCCGAAGCGGTAAAAGCAAGCTCGGCTGGTTCGAGTTCGCATCCATGAGTGAGTGTCGCGAGTGGGATTGAGAGGCGATAGAATCCCGCCTTCATTTGTTTGAAACGTCTCCGAGGCTTGGCATGGGGCCGCTCGATCCGATAGGAAAACAGTCATGATTCAAACCGTCGAAGGGGTTATTGGATCGGATGGAATTGTTCGGCTGCTCGAAGCCGTTTCGATTGCATCGCCACGTCGGGCACTCGTCACGATTTTGCAGGAGCCACCGGAGGTGGATGCTCGTGAGGCGGCATTACTGGCAGAGAAGTCACTCGCAGTAGATTGGAACCGAACTGAGGAGGACATCGCGTGGGCGCACCTGCAGTCGGCGAAGTAGTCCTTGTGCCGTTTCCTTTTTCCAATCTGACTCAGTCGAAGATTCGTCCTGCGGTCTGTCTGGCGGATGCGGGCCGAGGCGATTTCATCCTGTGCCAAATCACCAGCCAACCCTATGGTGATCCACTGGCGATTCGGGTTGATGGAGCTGATTTCGCGAGCGGGGGTTTGCAAGTTGTCAGCGACATTCGGCCAGCGAAACTTTTCACGGGTGATGCCACATTGATTGTGCGATCCGCCGGAAAACTCGCACCTGATGTGATGGGTACCGTTCGCGACACGGTCGTCAATCTCCTGCGCGTCGGGCACTCTTGATCTCACTTTTCTTGCGACCCACACTTTCTGCCAGTCTTCGACTTTCGTGAACAATCTCCGTTGGAATTGCGATGCCCATTGATCCTCTAACCATGCTCAAGCCGCGCCGGAAGGTGGTGGGGATATCGGCGGTGTTGTTGCCGTTTACCGAGTCGGGTGAGCTGGACTGGTCGGCGTTTGAAGAGCATGTCGCGCGGACGGCCGGGGCGGGGCTGACTCCGGCGGTCAACATGGACACCGGGTACGTGAACCTCATCGACCATGCGACTCAGGATGAGGTCTTGCGACGGACTCGCGCGGTGCTTGGCGGTGGTGAGTTTGTGGCGGGGGCATTCGTCTCGGACAGGGAAGGGGATTCATTTTCATTCGAGGGTTACGCGGAGCGGATGCAGGCGATTCAGGCTTGCGGCGGCACGCCAGCACTCTTTCAATCATTCGGTCTGACGAGGCAACCCGGCCCGGAGATCGTCCGCAGTTACGAGCGACTCGGCGGCGTCTGCGACAAGTTCATCGGGTTCGAGCTGACGACGGACCTCGCGCCGTTTGGAGCGGTCTACGATCTCGAAACGTATGCCGGGATGATGCTCGTGCCGCAGTGTGTCGGAGCGAAACATTCGTCGTTTCATCGCGAACCGGAATGGGAGCGGTTGAAGCTCCGCGATGCGCAGCGGCCCGAATTCTCTGTCTTCACCGGGAACGACTTCGCGATCGACATGGTGATGTATGGCAGCGATTATTTGCTCGGGCTGAGCAGCTTCGCGCCGGACCTGTTTGCCATTCGAGACACCTACTGGGAGGCGGGCGATCCTTGCTTCTACGAGTTGAACGATCAGCTTCAGTACCTGGGCTACTTCGCATTCCGAACGCCCTCGCCGGCCTACAAGCATTCGTGCGCCCAGTTCCTCAAGCTGCGAGGCTGGATTGAGTGCGATCGAACTCATCCTCGCTCGGCGACTCGACCGTCCAGCGACATCGAAGTGCTGCGGGAATTGGGGCAGCGAATGAAAGTGGTTGATTGAGGTGATGAACATTGCCTCAAGTTGACCGGGTCGTTCAGAAATGGAGGATGGGCACTCTGGCCCGTCCGGCTTTTGAAAGACAGGACGGGCAAGATGCCCATCCTACAAATCACGAAAGAGAGATTCATGACGACTCCGTTGGAAGTGGACTGCCAAGCCGTGAAGGCGAAGCAAGATGTCGGCTCGCCGTTTTTGTTTCTCGACGTGCGCGAACCGGATGAGTACGCGACGGCGCACATTGAGGGGACAACTCTGCTGCCGATGAGTCAGCTTGCCGCGCGGGTCGCGGAACTGGAGGCTCACAAGGATGACGAGATCGTCGTTCATTGCCACCACGGCGGACGGAGCATGCGCGTCGTGAACTGGCTGCGCCAGCAAGGCTATCAGCACGCGATCAACATGGCGGGAGGGATCGACCAGTGGTCGCAGATGATCGACACCAGCGTGCCGAGGTATTGATTTAGGTGTGGGCTTGGATCGGGACAAGCGACTACTCGCCGCAAAGCTCAGGTGAGTGCTGCCACATGAATCCGGGCACTACAGCCAGCGCGTAGTCAAAATCGGCGGCGTTAATATCGCCTTGCCGTTGTTTGCCAAGGAATACACCAAGCGCCAAACCCCAATACGATTGCCACTTGTGACCTTGTTCAGAGTTGTATTCCATTCTCTGCGTTTCCAGAAAAACAGAGTCTTCGGCTAGCCATGAGCCTGAGCACGCAGTCTGAAAACCGAGCAAGGCCATTCGGGCGAATTCGTCACTTTGTGATGCTGGCTGAGAAGGCGAAACACGGGTTCGAAGGACTGAAAGTTCTTCACGTAACTGATCGCATAAAGCCCAGACATCCGCAGGTTTCATCGTGCCACCGCGCGAGGGCGTCGAAATAGATTGCTACACCAAAACAAGAACCCCATTGCTAATCTGCAATGGGGCTGAACCGATCGGGCGCTCAGTGCTTCTCAATCGGCGGACCCATGGGGTCTTTACGTTCGGTGATGACGGGGCAGTTGAGAGCCATTTCCGCATTGAGGGCGGTGTAATCTGACCATTCGGCGGGCAGGTTGTCTTGATGGAAGATGGCAGCGGGCGGGCATTCGGGGACACACGCTTCGCAGTCGATGCACTCTTCGGGATGAATGAAGAGCATCTGCTCTCCCTCATAAAAGCATTCGACGGGACAGACCGTCACACAGTCGGTGTACTTACATGCGTAGCAGGGTTCCGCAACGACGTGAGTCATGTCTGGTCTTTCGTATCAGGGTATTGAAGGCGCTTCGGTGAGACCGGAGCTGGCAGAGTGAATGACTTTAGTCGTCCCGGTTGTGACGATCAGTCGCTTGAGGCCGCTGTCCGCACTCTTATCGGAAATCCCAACAAGAGGACTGAAACAGATTGCGTTGAGATCGTTCACGGAGCCGGTAAAACCGACGAAATCTTAGGACCACTCCGAAAGAGCGTCAAGAATTGGTGCGAGAGATTCTCGCCCCCAAGAATACATCTCAGTCCGACGTGTGATGCGGCCGAGTCCAGAGTAGTGGCTGGAGAGACATCTTGTCGGACAGGTGAGTCGGGAATAGAGTTGCGGCCCAGTGGTGATCGCTCGACGGCGGTGTGAACTTTGGTGAGACCCGGGTTGATGTCTCTGACAAGATCATGCCTGCGGTGCGGTCAGTCGCTCGAAGGTCGTTGGTCCAGTTCATCGTTGCCGTTCCTCGCGAACGCATTCCGCTGCTGGTGAATGAACTCGTGTGGCATGGAAATGAACAGGTGTGATCGTGGCTCTGACGGACATTGACCGCAATTTGTTGGTGAACTGTCTCGACCGGCAACCCGGAGCGTGGAAAGAGTTCGTGGACCGTTTCGCGGGAGTGTTCGTACACGTCATTCAGCACACAGCTCATGCCCGCAGCGTCCAACTGTCGAAACACGATGCCGACGACTTGGCGGCCGACATTTTTCTGACGCTCGTAGAAAACGATTTCGACGTGTTGCGGCGGTTTCGCGGTGAGAGTTCGTTGGCGACTTATCTCACGGTGATTGCTCGCCGGATTGTGGTTCACGAGGTGACTCGTCGTCGCATGGCCGAAGCGCTCGGGCACGTGAAGACTCACGGGGTCACCTTGGAACACGTCAACGCGAGCGAGTTCGATGCGTCGGCGCGAATCGAGAACCGCGAGTTGGTGCAGCGGATGCTCGATGGACTCGTGGAGACCGAGGCGATGGTCGTGAAGCTGTTCCACTTGGAGGGCCGCTCGTATCGAGAGATCAGCGCGGGACTCGGCGTTCCCGAGAACTCGATC
>JAYTXB010000153.1:0-13038 GCA_043743205.1 Schlesneria sp. | reverse complement strand
GTCGTCGCTCCAACTTCCCGGCGACAGACCGAGCCATCTCAGGTTTGGTGGCGGGATCGGGTTCAATGCGCGAGTCCCCGCCGTGATCTCTTCGAGGTTGCGGAGCGAGAACCGCACGACTTCGCCAAACCCCAGCGTGACCAGTGCGAGATAGTCGCCTCGCAGTCGCAAGGTCGGAGCACCGAGCATGACTCCCGCCAGCGCCGCGCCCAGCGTGGACAGGACGAGTGCCAGCCAGAAGCCCAGCTCAAACGGATATCCCGGAACGGTCAGGATGCCGGTGAGATACGCTCCGATTCCGAAGAAGGCTCCCATCCCGAGATGCAGCAGCCCGGTGTAACCGACGACGACGTTCAGCCCCAGCGCGAGGATCGTCAGGATGAAGATGATCGGAAGCTGACTCGCCACACGGTCGAGGAACTCCTGCACGGGGACGAACAGAATCACTTCGGGCAGGTGAAATGATCGCCATCCCAACGGCAGGATCGGAAACAGCAACAGCACGATCAGTCCCACGAGTTCCGGAACGAGGGGTTTCAGTCGATCTCGTAGAGTGTGATTCACGGGCCGCTCCGTAACCGTGGTTGGAAGGTAGGAGACGACACGATCTGCGGATGCAATCCGATCAATTTCAGTCTTGTCCCCTCGCCCCCGTCTTCGGGGGAGAGGGTTAGGGTGAGGGGGGCTTTCGTCCAGCGGGTAGTCGTAGTGTGACGAACGACCGGTTCGACACGTCGGGTGCCACGATCACGGCTTTGCGCGGCCATGTTTCTGTCGCGGGGAAAACACGGCCACGCAAAGCCATGACCGTGGCACCCTGAAATCTCGGAGTGTCCATCCGAGTCACCTTCGATTGCGTCGGTGGTCGCACCACACGAAAGCCCCCTCACCCTAACCCTCTCCCCCGAAGACGGGGGAGAGGGGACCAGAGCCGAGCCGACCACCGTGGGTGAGCGGTTCCAATGAGGTGCGTGCGTCGCCGCGCGGTTCATACCTTCTCCTGTGCCGAGCGCCCGAGCAGCCCCGAGGGACGGAAGACGAGAATCACGATCAGAATCGTGAAGACCAACGACCCGGTCCACTTCTCGCCGAGATACGCCGAGCCAAGCGACCGAGCCAGCCCGATGATGAGTCCCCCGAGAACGGCCCCCGGCAGCTTGCCGATCCCGCCCAAGACCGCCGCCGTGAACGCATACAGCCCGTTTTGAAAGCCCATCTGAAAGCTGATTGTGTTGATGTACAGGGCGTAGACGACACTCGCGACGCCAGCCAACGCACCGCCGATCACAAACGTCGCCCCGATCACGCGGTCCACGTGAATTCCCATCAGTTGGGCCGCGACGGGATTTTGTTCGACCGCCCGCATCGCCTTGCCGAGCTTGGTGAACTTCACGAACAACGTCAGCCCGACCATGATCGGCACGGTGATCAGCACCACCAGCAGGTCCTTGACCGTGAACTGGATCGCCGAGTGGCCCAACAGATTCTGTGACGAGACGAGCTTGGGAAAATTCACGTCGGCGGCACCGCCCCACAGCAGTCCCACATTCATGAAGATGAACGACACACCGATGGCCGACACCAGCGGAGCCAGCTTCGGGGCGTTGCGCAGCGGCTTGTAGACGACTCGATCGACCGCCCAGTTCAAACCGCCACAAAACAGCGGGACGAGCAACATGCACAGGACCAGCCCGCCGATGGCCCCGCCCGACGTGGCCTCAATCCCCGTGATGCCGATCGCGCCGAGCAACGTCATCGCCAGGAAGGCCCCCAGCATAAAGAGGTCGCCGTGAGCAAAGTTGATCAACCCGATGATGCCATACACCATCGTGTAGCCGAGCGCGATCAACGCAATCAGCGAACCGGTCGTCAGCCCGATCAGGCAGTGCTGGAGAAACTGCTCCCAGGCAGTGGCAGTCGCGGCTTCGGCAAGCAAAGGAAATGGCATAGGGGTCAGATTTGTAGGGTGGGCACTGCCCACCATTCCGAAGTGTTTGTGGTGGGCAGTGCCCACCCTACTGAACTACCAACAAGGCTTTTGCGTTACTTCGCTTCCGTCTGACCGAGTAATCTTGCGAACTCGAACTTGCCGTCCTTCACGATATTGCCGCTGAGGACTTTCATGCTCGTGTCGCCGTTGGCGTCGAAGGACCACTTGCCGAGAGCGCCATCAAAATCTTGGATGGTGAGAGCCGCTTGCGTGATGGCGGCTCGGTCTTTCTTGCCAGCGCGGCGAATTGCTTCGAGTGTCACTTTGCCAGCCTCATAGCCGTAGATCGCGTAGGCCTCGGGTGGGGCGTTGTACTTGGCGGCGTACTTCTTGACGAACTCTTTCCCGGAGCCAGTCAGCTTGTCTGGGGGGAGGCCACCGAACGTGACGAAACAGCGACCGTTGAGATTCTCGGCTCCGGCCGACGAGATGAACGCCTCTTCCATGCAGCCGTCGGGAACCATCAGTTTGGCGGTCAGTCCCGCCGCAACGAGGTCCTTGGCGATCTGGCCTCCCTTGGATTGAGTCGTCCCGCCGAAGTAGATCAGGTCCGGCCCCTTCGCCTTGATCGAGACCATCAGTGATTTGAACTCTTGCGCCTTCGAGTCGATGCTTTCGTGGCCAAGAACGTTCAGGCCGATCTCTCCTGCTCGCTCTTCAAACAGGTTGGCGATGCCGCGCCCGTAGACCTCGTTGTCGTCGAGGATGTAGACCTTCTTCAGACCCATCTCCTTGGCCCAATCAGCAGCCAGACTTCCCTGCAAGTCGTCGGCAGGGACCACGCGCACGTAGTTGAGTTTTCCCGTGGGGCGATAGACATCCGGTTCGCTCGGGTCGCCGGTACCAGGTTTGGTCAGGCCGGGCCAAGTGTTCGCCGGGCTGACCATCAGCAGTTGGGCACGGTTGAGGATCGGCATCGAGATTTTGGCCGCTCCGCTGTTGTAGGTGCCGATGTACGCCATGACATCCGCATCCTTGATCGCTTGGTCGGCATTCGAGGTCTCGGCTTCGGCCGTCCACTGACCGGCGGCGGCCGTGGCATCATCGAGATCGAGGAACTCAATCTGAAAATCACCGACCTTTCCACCCGCCTCGTCGATCGCCATCTTGATGCCGTTGACGATGGTATCGGTCTGCTGCTTGGCGCTGCCGGTGCGCGGGAAGCTGCTCACAATCTTGATGACCTGCGGGTTGCCGCCTGAAGGAGTCGCGTTCCCGTTCGTTGAAGTTCCGCCACCTCCGCTGATCGGAGCAGAACGACTGGGACAACCCATCGCCGCCAGCGAGCAGAGCAGCAGCAAACCGGCAAAGAACGACAAACGGGGGCGACGCATCTCAAGACCCTTTGGAAACGGGAAGAACTCGGGCGACCCAGCTTAGCGCGGTGATGAAGCGACCGTCAACCAAAGAGCCTCTTCCCGAACCAGACACATTCCGGGGGGCGTGGTTGATTCGGCCCGGTTCGTGTTTGAAATCGTTGACGGCGGATATAGTCACCGTCTTCCGTCCGATTCCGAATCGAGTTCACGCCATGCCTCAGCCCGAATTCCAGCCCGGTTGCCGGTTGTCGAAGCTGGATGTTGGAGTACTCGTTTGCGGGACAATCGGAGCCGTCGCTGCATGGTCGTTTGTGTGGTGGGTCGGATTTGTGATTGCGTTTGTCGTCGCTCACTTCTTTCTCTTCTGCAATGTCGTTCGAATGGCGCGACCACTCGAATTGATCTGGGCCGCGACGTTCGTGATGCTGGCCGGAGCGACCGTAGTGTTTGAGACGCCAGGTTGGATGATCGCGATCGCCGGATCGCTCGTCGTGACGGTGTTGTGCGTTTGTGTTGAGATACGGAAGCCGTCGTATCACGGGATCGCCTGGAGGCGGCTCAACCCGATGTTGCCGCAATGGTGGAACGACCACGTTGCTCGAAAGTCATCTCCATCGAACTGAGTTTTTCAGGGAAACCAACAAGATGTCGGACAGTGAAGCGTCAGACGTAACAGAACATCCGCTGATTGTGTCGGCGCGGCGCGAGGCACTCGTCGCGGTGGCCCTTTGGTTTGTCGCGCTCGTCTGGTCGGTGGGCGTTTGCACGGCATGGGGCTACGGTCGCGATCCGAAGTCGCTGACGTTCGTACTCGGTTTTCCGGACTGGGTCTTCTGGGGCCTGGTCGCCCCGTGGGCCGCCTGCACCGCGGTGTCGGGCTGGTTCGCGTTCGCGTTCATGAAGGACGAGGACTTAAATTCGTAGTGGCGTCCGAAAGACTGCCACTGAGAGAAGACCGCAGAACCACGGATGGCACAGATTTCACGGATGACACAGATAAGACGAAGGCCAAGAACCTTCAACTTTTCACTCTTCCTTCATCAGTGTTATCTGTGAAATCTGTGCCATCAGTGGTCGGTCTTTCGCTTCACCCGTTTGTGTCATCGCCTGTCTTTGAACCGCGAACAGAACGACAAGATTGCACGGTCTTGTCGATGAGGTCTCGGCCGTAGTCGTGAGTTTTCATTAGGAGTCGTTCAATGCTGTTGGCCGCCGCCGCATCCAAAGTTCCCTCACCCGGTTACGCCGTTCTGCTGGCGCTGATCTTGTTCATCGTCGCGTCCGTGTGGCTGGGGACTCTGGCGCAGAAGGCGATGGAGAAGAAAGACTTCATGCAGGGCTACTTCCTCGGTAATCGAGGACTCGGCGCGTGGGCGTTGGCTTTGACCGCGACCGTACAAAGCGGCGGAACGTTCATGGGATTCCCGTCGCTGGTGTTCAGCTTCGGCTGGATCGTGCTGCTGTGGATCGGGGCGTACATGATGGTCCCGCTGACCGGCTTTGCGATCGTCGGCAAGCGGTTGTCGCATCTCAGTCGCCAGACGAACGCTCTCACCGTTCCCGACCTGATGCGTTCGCGGTTCGATGATTGGCGAGTCGGCCTCGCGGCGTCACTGCTCATCATCCTGTGCCTGTCATTCACGATGTTCGCCCAGTTCAAAGCGGGTGCCACGATCATGAAACACGCTTGGCCGGGTGAGGGCTTGCTCGCGTTCTCGGAAGACGTGATGACGCAAGTCGATGCCAAGTACTACGTCGGCCTGATCGTGTTCGCGATCACCGTCGTCGGCTACACGCTGATCGGTGGGTTTCTGGCATCCGTTTGGACCGACCTGTTTCAGAGCGTGATGATGTTCATCGGAGTGCTGCTGTTGGTCTGTCTGGCTGTCCCGATGGCGGGGGGCCTCGAACAGGCGACACGCTATGCGATGGAGCATAAGTCACCCGACATCGCGTTCGGGCCGGGATACAACCCGTCCGGACGACTGTTCCTTCCGCCGAGTCTCGCCGTGTCGATGTTCTGCCTGTGGATTTTTTCGGGCTTCTCGTCACCGGCCAGCATGGTGCGTGTCATGGCGGCGCAGGACACCGGAGTGATGCGCAAGTCGATCTTCCTGCTCGCTGTCTACAACTGCTTCATCTACATCCCGCTCGTCATGGTCTGCATCGCAGCTCACACTCTGCTGCCCGACCTGACGCTGAAGCAGTCGGACGAGGTCATCCCGCGCATGTCACTGTTCGTCACACAGGGACTGCCATTCGGTCAGTTCATCAGCGGCCTGATTCTCGCCGCTCCGTTCGGCGCCATCATGGCCTCCGTAAGTTGCTTCGTGCTGGTGATTGCGTCCGGACTTGTCGAAGACATCTACGTGAAGCTGTTGAACCCGCAGGCAACGGAACAGCAGGTGCGCCGCGCGACCACGATCTCAATGGTCGCCGTCGGCGTGTTCGGAGTGATCGTCGCGCTGAAGCCGCCTCAGTATTTGCAGGCGCTCGTGGTCCTCAGCAGTTCGCTCGGCGCAGCCACGATGCTCACGCCTGTCGTCATGGCGTGTTACTGGAGGCGCGCATCGGCCGCCGGAGTTTTGGCTTCGATGGCCACGGGCTTCGTCGTTCACATCGGACTCTATTTGGCGGGGATCACACAGAACTGGGCGACGGCCGCCGAAGTCAAGTCGTCGCTGCAAGCAGC
This sequence comes from Schlesneria sp., assembly GCA_043743205.1. Classification (GTDB taxonomy): domain Bacteria; phylum Planctomycetota; class Planctomycetia; order Planctomycetales; family Planctomycetaceae; genus Schlesneria. The sequence continues at coordinate 7,037 of JAYTXB010000153.1, read as the reverse complement.
CGCGCTGACGTTCCTCGGCCCCGACCCGCTGATCGGCCCCGTCGGACTACTCCGCCCGTATTACATCCTCGGCGTCGATCCCGTCGTCTGGGCCATGTTGGCCTCGGCCTTGGCGGGCATCGTTGTGAGTCTCCTCACAACGCCACCGCCGAAAGAGTTGGTAAGTCGGCTCTTCGACGCGAAGTCCTCTGTCACGTTGTAAGGCGACCGGCAACACTTGCTGTCCCGTAGCCGAATTCGTGAGACTTCGGTTGTTCCACGCCCCCGAAGTCTCACGAATTCGGCTACGAGTAAACTAACAGCTGCCGTTCGCCTAACCGAGTGAAAACGTTGCTTCTTCGAGCCAATGAGGTCCGCGAGGTGCGCTCGCAGACGAGGTGGCTCATTGAGGACCTCTCGGAACGTCACGACGGAATCGTATCTGCCATCAATCTCGCCACGGTGACGTTGTTCTCACCGCCCTCGGCATTCAATCTCGCGATGACGCGCTCACGTCGCTCCACCGGGTGGTTCTGGTTCAGCTTCCATTTTCCTTCGAGGCGAGTGATCTCGACCTCAAAGCCGACGATGCCATCGAGCAGCTTCTGGTGGAAGTCGGTTCCCGAATCGAACGGCCACGGTTGCGGACGCGTCCCTTCATACTTGGCGACGGTCGCTTCGAGGATGCGAGTCAGCGCGGTTTGATCTTCGATCCTCCTCAACACGCCATACGCATGAACCGCGACGTAGTTCCATGTCGGAACCAAGTTCGGGGTCTCATACCAAGTCGGCGAGACGTAGGCATGAGGCCCCGAAAAGACCGCGAGTACCTCCGTGCCAGCATCGGCTGCCTGCTCGTTGGCCTTCGCAAAATGACCGACCAGCGTGCCAAGCGGTCCGCGCTTCGGATCAACCAGCAGCGGCAAGTGACTCGCCACCAGGCCGCGTTCGCTGTGAGAAGTCAGCAGGGCGAATCCGTGTTGCTGTATGAGCGCGTGCAGCGTCACGGTGTCGGTCTCTAAGAATGCGGCGGGGATGTACATGAGGTTCCTTGTCGGCAACGAGTTGTTGCGGCCAACCATTTCTTATTGATGCAGTGCCGAAATCGAAGTGCGATCCGTGAGACTCAGCCCATGTCGAACAGCAGCATCTCCGAGCTGATCGAACCGCGAATCACCAGCTTCGCCTCGTCTGTGATCGCCGCGCCGTCACCGGCCGACATCGGCACGCCGTTCAATTCCACTTGCCCCGTCATCACCTGCAGCCAGGCGAATCGCTGCGGGCCGGGTTCGTAAGTCAGCTCGCGCCCCGGATCGAGCTGTGCCCGCCAAAGTCGGACATCCTGATGGACCATCAGCGAACCATCGCTACCGTCTCGTGAGGCGACCAGTTGAAAGAAGCCTCGGTGCCAGAAGTCGTCGAACGCGCGCTGTTCGTAGCTGGGTGTGAGCCCCGGTTGCTCGGGTGTGATCCAGATTTGATAGAGATGCACCGGCTCGGTCGCTGAGGGATTGAACTCGCTGTGCCGGATGCCGGTTCCCGCCGTCATCCGTTGCAACTCGCCCGGCCGCAGGACTTCGCCGTTGCCGAGGCTGTCTCGATGCTCCAACGCCCCCGACAGCACCAGCGTGATGATCTCCATGTCGCGATGCCCGTGCAGCCCGAAGCCCTGTCCCGGCGCGACGCGGTCCTCGTTCATCACTCGCAACGAGCGGAAGCTGGCATGCGCGGAATCGAAGTATTCCCCGAACGAGAACGTGTGGCAGGTGTCCAACCACCCGTGATCAAAGTGGCCGCGTTCCGTGGCCGGTCGCTTGCGGATCATGTCGAGAACTCCGTGTCAGAGAGAATCGTCACCAAAGTCGCCTTGTCGCAACTGTAGCCCTGTCGCTCTGCGGCAGGAAAGCCGATCAACCACCGACTTCATTTGCAGACACGACGTGAAAACCAAGTCGCTCGGCACTCGGCTCTCCTGTTTGCGGAGCGACAGGGCTACTTTGGTCCAAGGCCGCGCTGCGTTAGACTCTTCGGCCAACAAACAATTTGAAGCCGTTGCGACCGAACAGGTTCGCGGCGGAGCCCTTCGATTTCCAGAGAACTCATCGAGACATCGCATGCGATTCACCAAGATGCACGGCGCGGGTAACGACTACGTCTACCTCAACTGCTTCGACGAGCCAGTTCCGCGCGATATTCCGGCGACGGCCATCGCGATCAGCGACCGGCACACGGGAGTCGGCGGCGATGGACTCGTACTGATCTGTCCCTCGGAAGTGGCGGACGCCCGGATGCGGATGTTCAACGCTGACGGCAGCGAGTCGGAAATGTGCGGCAACGCGATTCGCTGCGTCGCCAAGTATGTCTCCGATCGCGGCATCGCGCGGAAGCCCGAACTGAAGATCGAGACCGGGCGAGGCGTCCTGACCATGCAGCTCTTCACCGGCGCGGGCGGCAAGGTCGAGCAGGTCACAGTCAACATGGGAGCGCCCATTCTGGAGTCGGCTCGCATTCCGACGACGCTCCCCGGCGATCCGCCTACGAACGCGAAACTGGAAGTCGCGGGCAAGACGATCGACGTGACCTGTATCTCGATGGGCAATCCGCACTGCGTGACGTTCGTCGATGAGGTGAACGACGACTGGGTGCTGCGAGTCGGCCCGCAGATCGAACGTCACCCGGCGTTCCCTCGCCGCGTGAACGCCGAGTTCATCCAAGTCCTCTCGCCCGACGAGTTCATCATGCGCGTGTGGGAGCGCGGCAGCGGCGAGACGCTGGCCTGCGGCACCGGCGCGTGTGCCAGTGCGGTGGCGGGAGTGCTCACGGGACGAACCAACCGCACGGTCACGGCCCATCTGCGCGGCGGCGACCTCAAACTCGAATGGGCCTCCACCGGCGAAGTCTTCATGACCGGCCCCGCCACCGAAGTCTTCAGCGGCGAGTGGGTGTGACGCCCGTCACATTTTCCAAGCGGTGGACGTGAGTCCTCCGGCTCTTCGCAAGGAGTGGCATGGCATGCTTCAAGCCGGGAACTGTGGGGCCAAGAAACTTTGTGGAACCTCCCGATGAAAGCACGGTTCCGTATGGATCAACGCTCGGCTTGAGATTTCTTGTGCCTCGCACCCAGCTTGAAGCAAGCTCGGCCACCCGGCGGCTGATTTTGTGAGACTTCGGCCTGACTTCATTACGATGCCAGCGACCTCTGCCGCTGATTACCATGCCCTTCGTTAGTGCCAATCCTGATCTCGCAGGTTCCAGATGTTTGAGCGATTTTGGGCCTGTGCGTGACAAATTTTGGGATGACGGACTTTGTGTTCGCCAACGTGCAACTCAATTATTGAAAGAGAGTGCCTAATGAAAAATACTCGACGTGAATGGATGAACCTCGCAGCACTGGGGTTGGCGGCGGGTGCGGTCTCGTCCGGGCAGGCTGCCGAGGTACCGCTCGATTTGCACCCGAGAGCCAACCGGATTGGGGTTTCGACCTACTCCTTCTGGCACTTTCAAGGCGTGCCAACTCCCATTGAAACCTGTCTTGAGCAAGCGGCCGAGATGGGGTTTGACGGCGTGGAGATTCTACATATTCACATGGAAGAGGCAGCCAAGGCGGCGGGGGGCCAAGTCGATAAACCTTACTTGCGAAAATTGAAGCGACTCGCGTTTTCACTGGGTCTCGACCTGATGGGCTTCTCTACGCACCAAGGGTTCGTCACGCCGGACGAAGAGAAGCGAAAGAAGAACATCGACCACACTGTGCGTTGTTTGGAACTGGCTTATGAACTGGGCATCCCCACGATTCGCGTCAACACCGGGCGTTGGGGAACGAGCAAGAGCTTCGACGAGTTGATGGCCAACAAAGGGGTCGAGCCGCGTCTGCCGGGCTACACCGATGAGCAGGGGTTCGAGTGGGTGAATCGGAGCTTCGAGCAACTCATCCCAAAGGCCGAAGAGTGTGGTGTGGTGATGGGCCTCGAAAATCATTGGGGCTTGGGACGCGAAGCGACGGGCGTGTTGAAGGTCATCAATGCCATCAAGTCCCCGTGGTTACAGGCGACGCTCGACACCGGCAACTTCTTGGAAAACATGTACGAGCAGATCGAGTCTCTCGCACCTCAGGCGGTCCTCGTGCAAGCCAAGACGTACTTCGGCGGTGGTGAGTGGTACTCGTTGGAGATCGACTACGCTCGCGTCGCGCAGCTTCTGCGTAAGCACCACTATCGCGGATACGTGTCGCTCGAAATGGAAGGAAAGGAAGCTCCCGCCACGGCCGTTCCGAAAAGCCTCGCACTGCTGAGGAAGGCGTTTGGTTCGTGACTGCGCGCGGGGAACTGAATTGCCAAGGGCGTTGTCCTCGCGGACCACGGAAGGCATTTGATCGCACGGATGGCAGGGCCGAAGCACGGATGAAGAGCCGGAGGAGGGGCGAGCCTAAATTGCCTGACCCCTGATGTGGAACACGCGCGGAATGAACGTCAGTCGGCGCGAGCGAGGCTGCTCGAACCGAAGTTGTCTGCCAGCTTGCGGCACGTTTGCTGTGAGGTTGGTCCCGAAGTGGTGACCTGGAACAGACGCGCGTCGGGGCTGATGATCTCGATCTGAATTGTGATAACATCGCGCGGCAGAAAGTCTTGCACACGATCGGCCCATTCGACGAGTGCGATGCCATCACGGGCGAAGAGTTCATCCAGCCCGAGATCGAGGAACTCATGGGGATCACGCAGTCGGTAGGTGTCACAGTGCCGGAGTGGGACTCGCCCGGCGTACTCTTGGATCAGCGTGAAGGTCGGGCTGGTGACCGCTTCGGCGGGAACATCCAACGCTGTAGCGATGGCTTTGACGAGCAGGGTCTTGCCAGCACCGAGGTCTCCAACGAGAGCCACGATCGCGCCGGGGGCCAGTACCGCAGCGAGCCGTCCACCGAACTCGCGCGTGTCGGCTTCCGTGTCGGCCATGAGAGACAACGACCGCTCGTCACGATGCTGAACACTGAGCATGATTCCTCGCTAACGAAGCAACGGCTGTCGTAACCACCCGTCACTTGGTCTCGCCAAAACAATACAGAGCTTTCGCCGTGCGGACGTAGATGCGGCCATCGAGAATTGCAGGCGTCGAATAGACATCCTCTTTGAACTCGGCCGTGTGGAGCACTTCAAACTTGTCCGTGGCGCTGACGACTGTCAGGCGACCTTGTTCGTCGAACAGATAGACCTTGCCATCGCCTGCCACGGGTGAGGCGTAGTAATCGTCGCTCGCTTCCAACCGCAGTTGCTTCGTTGGCTTGCCGGTCGCCGTGTTGAGGCACTGCAAAATGCCGCCATCCTTGATCGTGAAGAGCAAGCCGTTGACGAAGACGGGCGACGCACAAAACGGCACCAACTTGGGATGCTTCCAGCGGACGTGCGTCTCGGTCGCCTCCCCCTTCGCTCCTTGTTGAATGCTGATGACGAGGTTCTTCCCGTCATCGAGCAGCCCGCGAAATTGTTCGTACTCGGCCTTGGTGACGTGTCCATCTTTATTGCGATCGACTTGTGAGTACCGCTGCAAGACGGCTCCCTTTTCGAGTTCCTGCTCTTCGAGTGTTCCGCTTTTGTCGGCGTCGCGCAGCGCGGCGACATCATCGAATGGCTCGACGCGAATCGGCTCGTTCTCATCGCCTCCGGCCGCCCAGCCTGCGATGTACAAGTGCCCGTCATCGCCGACCGATGGTGTACACGACACCGAGCGTGAGATCCCGCGCACGGTCCACGCTTCACGACCGGTCTCCAAGTCGTAGCCGATCACTCGCAACGTGGCGGCGATGACGACTTGCGGACGACCTTCATTCACCCACAACGCGGGTGAACTGGCGTTGCGCGGGAACTCGGAGCGATCGACCTTCCACAGCGGCTCACCCGTGTTTTTGTCGATGGCCATCAGGAACGATCCGACATCGTGGTCCTGACAGAGGATGATGCGGTTGCCAATGAGGATCGGCGAACTGGACGCTCCGAAATCGTTGACGAACGGTCCCATCGGTCGCTTCCAGAGCAGCTTGCCGCTGTGGTCATAGCAGTGGAGACCGCACGAACCGAAGAAGCTGATGACGCAGTTGGCATCCGCACAGGGACTCGATTGAGCATGACTGCCAATGCGATGGATCGCTTCGAGCTTCTCGTACTCGGCTTCAGCCTCCCATTGCGGCTTGCCCGTCTCGCGATCGAGACAGATGGTGAAGAGACGTTTGTCTCGCACTGCCGTCGCGAAGATTCGGTTGCCCACGATCGCCGGTGACGAGTGACCGGGAGCCAGCTCCGTTCTCCAGACGACGTGTTTCTCGGGACCGATCTCCAGCGGCAGTTTGTCTGCTGTCGAGGCGACTCCCGTTCCAAGCCGTCCGCGAAACTGCGGCCAATCCCCCGCGAGGCTGTTTACCGATGAACACACCACACTGGACAGCACGACCGAGCAAAACAGGATGGCCGACACTCTCGAACTCAACATAGAGAAACCTCTCTGGGAAGACGCGTGGGAATGATGGAGTTGACTGGAGGGCCACCCGGTCGTTTGAGGATCGCCCGACCAGATGTATCTGCGGCCTTGCTGACGCGGCGAGTTACTTCTCGCGTCACGTCGGTTCGATAATGGGTTTGAAGACGACGCACTGAATCGGGGCGAGAGCTTGTTGTAACGCAGCGAACATTGCGTCGTCGGTGTACGTCCCGACGATGGCTCCTCCCGATCCAGCGAACTTGGCGGAAGCTCCCGTCGCGCGAGCTAGTTCGATCATCTCAACGTGCCCCGCATGGAGCTGACAGATCGAGCGGCGCGTATCGAAGTTCGTGTCGATCAGCTTCGCCAAGCGAGCCGCGTCACGGCCGACGATCGCGTCGCGTGCTTCCCTCGCAAGCCCCGCGAAGGTTTGCATCGCGTTTCGCACGGTGGCGTCTGCCGCATCAAACCGTGCGCGCAGATTGTTGTGAAGGACTTCGGTCGGTTCGCCGAACTCAGCGCAGTACGCGATGTACAGCGGCGGCAGGAGTGCAGGGTCAAGTCGCTCGTACACACCGCATTGGTAGCCGTGC
>JAYTXB010000152.1:0-2088 GCA_043743205.1 Schlesneria sp. | reverse complement strand
GTTGCCAGTGCGATCAACGAGCCTGCGAGTGAAGCTGCGATCGCGCGCAGTGTGGTCGATGACCTCGCGCGAGTGGCACGTCGTCAGGGAGTGCTGTTCTTGGGAGCGGCCGTTTCGGGTGTGATCGCGGCGTTGCTGACAGAACTCATTCAACGTTGGGGGCGGCTCGAGCGGAGTGCTGCGTTGGGAGTCGTCTTCACGTCGATGTTCGCGCTCGGTTTGTTGCTGATCCGATTATTTGCCAATCGGGCACACATCGACGCCGACTGCGTGCTGTATGGAAACTTGGAGACGACCGCCTCAGACACGCTGGCCGGGACAGGCATCCCGCGCGGCGTGATCGTCAACGGAGCGATGCTGTTGATGAACGGGTTGCTGGTGTTGGTCTTCTTCAAAGAGCTGCGGCTGGCGACATTCGATGCAGAGTTGGCCGAGTCGCAGGGTCTCCGCGCGGGCTGGGTCTCGCTGGCACTGATGACGGTGACGGCGGCGACCGTCGTGGCGGCGTTTGAGTCGGTCGGTGCGATCCTCGTCATTGCGATGCTGATCGTCCCGGCCGCGACCGCGCGGCTGCTGACCAACCGGCTGTCGTGGCTCTTGATTTTCGCGCCCCTCATCGCGGCAGTCGGGGCAGTGTTGGGTCATGTCGGCGCGTTGACGCTCCCCGCGATGATTTGCTCGCGCATCGGACTGCCTGGCATCGAAGACGCGAGTACCGCCGGGATGATGGCCGTGACGACCGGTGTGCTGTTTCTGCTCGCCGTCATCGCCAATCCTCAGCAGGGCTTGGTGCGCGGGCTGATTGATCGCGTCCGGTTGCAAGTGCGGATCGCGCGGGAAGACTTGTTGGGCACGCTGTATCGACGCGAAGAACGCGCACACGCCGCGCTCGAACAACCGGATGCGGCGTTGAAGGGCGGACTGCGCGAGATGCCATCGTCCCAAACATGGGCGGCTTGGCTGGCGCGACGCCGACTCTTGCGGAAGGGACTGATCCAAGTCGGAGCATTGCGCGATGAATTGACCGACGCCGGTCGCCGACTCGCGCAAGACATCGTGCGTTCGCACCGACTGTGGGAGTCGTACATGGCTCGCCACTTCGATCTTCCCGGTGAGCAACTTCACGCGACCGCCGAGCGCGTCGAACACTTCCTCGATCCGGTGTTGCAGGCCAAGCTCGCGGAAGAACTCGATCAACCATCTCTCGACCCACACGGGAAGTCGATCCCGCCGGTGGTCGAGTGAGTTGGGTTCTCGTTCCCAAACGCCTCTGGTTCCCAAACGCTTCTCGTTCCCAAGCTCCGGCTTGGGAACGCCCGCTTCGAAGCTCCTGCTTCGCGAGTACTCGAGGCGTGAGGGCACGCGAAGCTGGAGCTTCCTGCAGGCTGGTTCCCAAGCCGGAGCTTGGGAACCAGAGTTACCCATCGGCATCGCGTGCCTGAAGTCATCTTGACCATGTTCAAGGTCCGGCATAAGTTCCCGCCCTCCCCGTTCCCCCATTGCTGTTTTCGGTTCATCCCGCGCGTCGTCTGGTGCGGCACGAAGGATCGTGTGCGCGAGCGATGTCTCGTTTGCCTTTGCTCATTTACGGCGGTCTCGTTGGACGCTGACCTGCACGCATTGTGTCTGTTCTGGCCACGCTGCCGTGCCGCGAAAGGAGTCGTTGGTCATGCCTGCGCTGCGCTCTCTCAATCGTCTACATCCACTTCACACGTGGTTGCTCGTCGTCGTCTGCGTTTCTTTTCCGTTGGCTCTCCTCGCAAAGGACACGAAGGCGAAGGGCAAAGCCAAAGCTTCCGCCGGCCCTTCTGTATTCGCCAGTGACGAAGACGAAGATGAAGAAACGAAACGCTTCGCAACCAAAGTCGAGACGCCGCTCATCGGCGATCTCACTAGCTTCGCGGGACTGGAACCGGTCGTACTCGAAGGAGTCGGGCTGGTAGTCGGGTTGAACGGGACCGGTGGCGATCCGGCTCCGTCCGCCTTTCGGACGGCCCTGATGGAAGACCTCAAGAAGAACGGTCTCCCCAATCCCAACGCCATTTTGCAGCGTCCCGACACGGCGCTGGTCCTTGTGCGAGCGAAGCT
>JAYTXB010000151.1:0-7256 GCA_043743205.1 Schlesneria sp. | reverse complement strand
CCGCTCTTCATCGGACATTCGCACCTGCTCGACGCGCGATACGTTCACTTGGGTGACTCACTGCGTGCCGACTTTCATCGACCGCGTGCCGACGGAACGAACTGTCAGTTTGAGTTCGATTGGAATCCCGATTCGCTCGACACTGTATGGCTTTCACTCGACGCCGCCGATCTCGAACCAAGCGGCCCGCAGACCCCCGCCAGCAGTCCGTTTTTGAAGCCGCTCCGCGCAGGACGACTCGTCACCGAAGTGATTCTCAACGGTCAACCGCTGGGAGACCTGAACCGCCTCATCCGCTTTAAGGCTTTCTCCCACAACCCCGACCAACTCCGCACCCCGCTCCCCCGCCCAGCGCTCCGTCCCGGAACCAACACGCTCACCCTGAAACAGCGACCGCTGACCGAACACGGCTCCGACTACGATGATTGCGAACTCTTCAACCTGCGGGTCGAGTGGCGTGCGAGCCAGTGAACCGTTCACAGTGCGCGAGTCCCGCAGGGCCGGTTCCACCGGCGACTCTCGCTATTACGTGATGTTCCGGCCGGTGGAACCGGCCCTACAAGTCTCCGGCGGGTTGGTCGGGATTGGAGCCGCTTTGGGGGAAACCCCAGTTATTCGCGTCACGAATCTCCGGGTCTTCGCGAAGCGTTCCAGACCCGGCCACCCCACCGGCCTTTTCAAATATTAAAAATATACATGGCTTGACATGTTCGTTTGCTCGACTAACTTCTCGCCGCATCTCGCCGTCAAGAAAAGTATCTGGCACAGTGACAGTGTTTCTTAACGCAAGTTGCACCGGTGCAACGCGGACAAAATTTTGACCGGTTCACTCTTGGAATACAAAAAGGAGTCGCTCAGATGGTGAGGCGCGGAGTCACGGTCATTGAAGTCTTGGTCAGCATTGGCATTCTTGCGTTCCTGTTTGCGATGTTACTGCCGGCAGTTCAGGGAGTCCGCGAGGCATCTCGACGGTTGAGTTGCCAGAGTAATTTGAAGCAATTTGGCTTGGCGATTCACAACTACGAATCTGACCACGGTGCCTTTCCGCCCGCCGGAGCTGGACAATATATTGGTGGGCCATATGTGGCACTTTTGCCATACCTCGGTGAGGCCTCACTGTGGCAGTTGATCTCCCTCAAAGATTTTGATCTCGACTTGAAGGACGAACGGTTTCAGCGGGAGCTCACTTCGCCCCGCCCACTCTGGCTTTGCCCATCGAGTGGCTTGCCAACATCAAATAGCGGACGCGTCAGCTATGCAGGCAACACGGGGACTGGCCTACCGCTGTTTGGGTACAACGGTATCTTTGGCTTGCTACCGTCGCCGGGATTCGAAACGATTGACTTTCGCGGAACGGGGGCGATCCGGGCTGCGGATGTGACTGACGGCCTCTCAAATACAGTCGCGATGGCGGAATGGGTGGCGGGGCCTGGTTCTCCACGAGGGAGTCGAAACTCATGGTATTGGGAGACTCCGGAGTTGTATCCAAATCCACAAGATTTTGAGCCACTTGCGACTCGATGCGAGTCCATTCCGCCGTCGCCCCTGAGTTACGGTTGGCGTGGATTCCCGAAAGGCGGGCCGTGGTATATGGGCCCTCTCGGTGACAGTACTTACAATCACGTGTTGCCGCCAAATTCACCCAGTTGCGGCGATAATTCAGGCGCGTATATCTATTCGGTTGGGAGCCAGCATACCGGTGGTGCCAATCTGTTGTTTGCAGATGGGCATGTTCGCTTCATGCCTGAAACCGTTGATCGTGTGGTATGGCGCGAGTTTGGCTCGCGCTGCCCATCTGCTATTCGTGTTCCATAGTCCCTGTCCACTGTTAGGAGAAGTCTCATGATTAGAAGGTACACACAACTGCTCGGTATGACGCTCGTGATCGCCGCACCAAGTGTGGCGATGGCATTGAATTGGAAACTAAACCATCCGCTGCAAGCGCTGCCAGGCACTCCGCCGCCGCCAAACACGAAAATCCGGTACACGGATTTGACGGGTACAGGTGATGGTCCAGTGAGTACGGCATGCGAGTACCAAATGTATATCCCTCTAGGCAATGTTATAGATCAAAAAAAGGGCGGAACAACAAGTCCCTTTGGTGGTTGGTTACTCAACCTTCCTGCAAATCTCACCGTGGGAAATAACCGACGGGCACAAATCCTTGATGGAGGCGGTATCGTTCAGGCTTACAGCGAAGTCGATGTAACAAATTGACGTTGAATCTTGATAATCCCCAACTCAGTGGCAGGCTGTCCACCCAAAAACGGCCTGCCATTTGTTTATCTCACGAACTGTGAATGATCGCCATGCCTCGTATCAGTGCCTCTGTATCGGTGTTGAAGTTTCACTTATCTGCGTGCGCATTTGTAATCGTGAGTTGGATTTGTGGATGTAATCGAACTGAAGACTATCCCCGAGTTGTCTACAAGGATGATTTACCTCGAAAATCGCCAATGTATGTCGTTGACATGGGCAGGCTTAAACTAACGGACATCGACAAGGCTGGTCCGGCCAAACTCTTACTTCCAAAACGAGTCTCGATTGCCGACGGAATTTCGTACAAAGGAAGTATGGAGACCACCGACTCGGCAATGCGCCCGCACGGTGTGTTGATTCTGATTAGAAGACGGGATGATGAGAAAAGGATGGTTGTAAACTCGATGGCATCGGCGGCAGAGAAGAAGGGAGCGTTAGTAACCTTCGATGTTCAAATGAACTCCCCGTTGACAGTTGGGGCGTATGTGGTCGATGTGCTCGCCATGGCCAACGATCACCCAATGCTCTGTATCTCACGGGGTGAACTGAACGTTGAATGACGCAGCCAGGTGGCAAGGTAGGGCCGGCGGGGCTGGGTGGTCCAAGCTGGGTGTGCAGCACGCCAAGACGCCAGGCCACGCCAAAAACAGGAAGAGCAGAAGTACACGCCCTACAAATCCCGAGAAACAGCCAAATCACGAGAACTTGGCACGCGTCGCAAACGAATGTTCGCACTCTGTTCAGGCGAGTTGGCGAACGGCGGCAACCAACGCGATGACTCGTGGAAGATCGACGGGGTTGGAGACGAGGCCGTCGAGTTTGAGAGAAGTTCCCACGATCAAGCCGTTCGCTCCGTGAGCGATCAGATTGGGAAGGCTTTCGATGGAGACGCCGCTCCCCACGAAGACGGGAGTTTGCGAAGCAGCGCGGGACGCCGCTCGCAGAGTATGCGACTCCGTTACGCTGCCGGTTGCTGCGCCGGAGACGATGATGGCGTCGGCCAGCCCCCGTTGGATCACGTCGTGAATTTCGACATCGAGTGGGCGAGCGGCCAACGGAGCCGAGTGCTTCACATCGACATCGGCCAGAATCCGAATGGACTCGGCAGATTTCAAGGCGGCTCGTTCCCGCAGCAGGTCGTGTGCGATCCCTTGCAGCAGCCCCTGATCGGTCACGCGCGCACCGCACAGCACGTTGACTCGAATGAATGAGGCATCGCTGGCCACCGCAATCGCCAACGCGCTGCGTCCATCGTTGCGCAGCACGTTGATCCCGATTGGGATGTTGGTCGTCCGACGGACTTCGCACGCGAGAGCTGTGATCGCGGCGATCGTGATCGCGGGGACTCGATCCGGATAGAAGGGGGTGTCGCCAAAGTTCTCGATCATCAGGCCATCGACGCCCCCCGCGCTGAGGGTTTCCGCGTCATGCAGGACGAACCGACGCACGGCCTCCCAATCACCCGCCCATCGTGCCGAACCGGGCAGCGGCGGCAGATGCAACATGCCGATCACGGGAATGGGAGTGGCGGACCATTGCGGCAACAGCGACATGCTCAGACTCCCGTCACGATTTTGCTTGATGCAGTTGGACAACGACACCGTCGAGAAAATCGGCGAGGCGGTCGGCGGCGACGGCGGCTTGTTCGCGCAGCCGCCACATATCCTTGATGCTCGAGGGACGCTTGATGAGTGAGCCAATCACCGCGCCGAATCGAACCGCGCCGGTTTCACCCACCAGGCTGAGAACCTCGGGCGGGAGGTCTGCGGAGAGATCATCGCTGATCGCGCGAATGGCCATGAACCGCGTCTTCGCTCTCTGGCAAACGGTCGCCACCGCGAAGCTCTCCATCTCGACGGCGAGTGAATTGGTTTGTTCCGCGAGCTGCTTCTTTTCCGCGATCGTGCGGACCATGTGATCGACGGTCAGCAGCCGCCCGACGTGGAGACCTCGCGCTGCGTCGGAGGCCATTCCCACGTCGATCGCCAGTTCGTCGCCCTTCGTTGTCACCACGCGATTGGCGACGACGAGATCACCCGTCTTCAACTCCGTTCGCAGCGCACCGGCGAACCCTGTCGAGACGACCCACTTGGGCGTGTGTGCATCGAGCAACGCCTGAGTCGCTCGTGCCGCCCGCGATTGCCCCGGTCCTGACTCCACGACGGCGATGCGAATACCGTCGTAGAGTCCGCCACAAAACTTGAAGCTCCCTCCCGTGTACTTCTTCACGTGCTGGCAGCGACCGAGAAACGCGGCCAACTCCAACGGGAGCGCACAAACCAAACCGATATCGGCTCGCACGGCATCGACGGTCGCGACATCTGTCTGAGTCATGGGGCTTTTCATGCGGGAGGAGACGCTGAGAGCGATCAGCGGCCTGTGTTCGTGAGACGCAAAACCTTGAACTCAAGCCTTGGCGTTCTCGGCCTCAAACTTCTGGAGGAACCCGATCAACGCCTCGACGCCCGCTTCGGGGAAGGCGTTGTAAATGCTGGCTCGCATGCCGCCGACGCTGCGATGCCCCTTGAGACCATCGAAGCCCGCCTTCGTCGCGGCCGAGCAGAACTTCGCATCGAGATCGGCGTCGCCGGTGACGAAAGTCACGTTCATCTGCGAACGGCTGTCGGCGGCGGCCGTCGGTTTGAAGAGCTGGCTCTGGTCGAGATATGCGTAGAGCTTGCCTGCCTTACGTTGGTTGATCGCACCCACTCCCGCCAGCCCTCCATTCGCCTTGATCCACTTGAGGACCAGCCCGACGAGATAGATCGCGAACGTCGGCGGCGTGTTGTACATCGACTCGTTCTTGGCGTGCGTCCGGTATTGGAGCATCGTCGGGATGTCTTTCGATCCGCGTTCGACGAGGTCGTCACGCACGATCACTAGCGTCACGCCCGACGGCCCGAGATTCTTCTGTGCCCCGGCGTAAATCATCGCGTGCTTCGAGACATCAATGGGGCGTGAGAAGATGTCGCTGCTCGCATCGCAGATGAGATCGACGTTCGCAGGAACCGGTGGCAGGCCGGGCGCTGTCGAGGCACTCTGCCACTGCGTCCCGAAGATCGTGTTATTCGAGGTGTAGTGCGCGTAGGCCGGGTTGGGACTGAACGAACAGGCGTGCGGGATGTACGAGTAGTTCTGGTCTTGGCTCGAACAGGCGACGTGAGTCCCGCCGAAACGCCCCGCCTCTTCGAGAGCCTTCTCGGACCAGACTCCGGTGACGAGATAGTCGGCCGTCCGCTCCTTCGACAAGAAGTTCATCGGGATCTGAAAAAACTGGCTCGACGCGCCCCCTTGCAGGAACAGCACGCGATAGTTCGCGGGGATGCCGCCGATCTCGCGACAGAGGCTCTCCGTCTCTTCGTACACGGCGAGGAACGCCTTGCCGCGATGGGAGTGTTCGAGAATCCCGATGCCCGAATTTCCCAGCGACAACAGGTTGCGCTGAGCCTCTTCCAATACCGATTCCGGCAGCACAGCGGGGCCAGCCGAGAAGTTCCAAATCCGTTGAGTCATCCGAGTCTTTTCCTTTGGCGACTCATGAAGAGACGCCGGTTACGTGAACGGGGAATTCGAGCCAACCTCTGCGCGTGAAGACCGCATCTCGGACCTTATACCGTACGCGGTCCTGAGTGAGACGTTTCGGGCGAGCCGTGTGCCGTGAGGCCACGGGTTTCTTGCAGAGTCGAAGCACCCGCAGCCTCACGGCATGCGGCTCACCAAATGTCTCAATGTCCACCGTGCGAGATATAACCACGCACAGAACGACCTCGCCAAGATTTCCCCTGCGACAACGAAATCGACCGCAAGTTTCTGCGGCCGAAGCAACGACGGTAGTATGTCCGGAGTCAGACAACTCCGTCAATCGGCGAGGACAAACCGGCGACCATCAGCGGGTCACCATACGTAAGTGAGAGAATGGGCCGATTTGCCCGTCCCATTTTGGGATACTCAATCGCCCCCTGTTATTTTGGGGCGAGTCCCCATCCTTCAGCAGCCTGTCCGACGGGACCAACATCGAGGACCACGCATGAACACGATCGGTCTCTTCGGTAAATATCCGTGCCCCGGTCGTGTCAAGACTCGGCTTGCTACGGAACTGGGGCCTGAACCCGCCGCGCAGTTGTACGCAGCGTTCATGGATGATCTCACGTTTCGATTTCGCGCGACCGGCGATCGTCGTGTCTTCGGCTATTCGCCCGGTGATGCCGAACGATATTTCAGCCAGTATGAAAAGTTCGGCTACGAGTTGTGGCCACAGCCGGAAGGAGAACTGGGCTGGAAGATCGTCTCGTTCTTCAAGTACGCGTTGCCAGGTCTCAACGTCGGAACGCGACGTGATCAGGGGGTGAGGCAGGGAAGCGATCCCGACCAGGAGATCACTGTCGATCTGAGCCCCGTGGTGGCTCTCGATGACCGTGCGATCCTCATCGGCACCGACAGTCCGACGTTGCCGATCAAATTCATTCACGAGGCGTTCGAGATGCTACGCGAAGTCGATTGCGTACTCGGCCCGGCCACCGATGGCGGCTATTACTTGATCGGGTTGAGGCATCCCGCTCCTGCGTTGTTCGATCACGTCGCCTGGAGCGGTCCCAACGTCCTGCGTCAGACCGTGCAACGGATCACGACCGCCGGACTGACGCTCGGGCTGCTCGCTCCGTGGTACGACATCGACACGCTGGCCGATCTTCAGATGCTCGCCGGGCACATTCGTGCCATGACGCACGCTGGCCAAACGCATCCCTGCCCGATGACGGCGACCGTCTTGAAGCAACTGCGGTTGCTCGACGACCCCGCGTGGAGCCCAATGGCATTTACTTTAGAAAAGTAACCCGCTGCATCAGCGAGGAAGTACCGTATTTTGCGATGTGCCGGCCTCCCTCGCTCACGCTTCGGGTTACTAGGTCATGTTGACAGTCACGCCGAGCATCACGAGTGAGGCTCCGAGATGAACGAACGCCAGGTAGTTTCGTGCGGACTTCTCGTAACGGGTCGCG
>JAYTXB010000150.1:0-6948 GCA_043743205.1 Schlesneria sp. | reverse complement strand
AGGGACCAATCTGCTGAACAAGAACCTCGGTGTTGAAAAGCACATGTTCGCGTTCCTGACCAAGCACCTGAAAGACCACAAGAGCGAGTGGCGCGACCGCCGCAGCAAGCTCGACCAGTGAGTCATACATTTCGAGCGGTGAGCAGGTGTCCACCGCTCGGAAAGCCTCCTTGGTGCGCCGCGCGAGACATCAGCTAATGCGATCGGCAAAACTCTGTAGCGCTGTCGCTCCGCGACAGGAAAGCCAATAGCCACACGGCATCAATAGCCCTTCGGCTCTCCTGTCGCGGAGCGACAGCGCTACGTTGGAGTCAAGCAAATATCGCCCCTCGCCTTATTGCACTGAGATCACAAGTTTGCCGAAGTGGCGGGCGGATCGGAGCTGTTCGTACGCGGCGCGCGCTTCGGTGAAGGGGACGACGCGGTCGATGACTGGCTTCAAGTTGTGTTGAGTCACCGCCTGGTTGAGTGATTCAAACATCGCGCGGCTGCCGACGTAGATGCCGTTGATATGCAGGCTCTTCATCAGGATGTCGGTCACGCGCAGTTCACTGGCGACCCCCGCGAGGACTCCGATCAGTGCGACGTGCCCGCCGACTCGGGTGGCTCGCAGTGACTTGGCGAACGTGCCTGCTCCTCCGACCTCCAGTACGTGGTCGGCACCGCTGCCGCCGGTCAGTTCGAGGACACATTTTTCCCAGTCGGGTGTCGTGCGGTAGTTGATCGTGGCATCGGCTCCCAGCGCGATGGCTCGCGCGAGTTTCTCATCGCTACTCGATGTGATGATCGTGCGTGCGCCGTGCAGCTTGGCGATCTGTAGTCCGAACAACGAGACGCCCCCCGTGCCGAGCAGCAACACGGTTTGTCCCGCTTGGACTCGTCCCTGTTCGACGAGTGCGTTCCATGCGGTCACGGCGGCACACGGGAGTGTGGCCGCCTCTTCAAACGTGAGCTGCTCGGGAACGCGAACGGCTCCGTATTCATCGAGCGCGACGAACTCGGCGAGCATCCCGTGCGTGGAGCCTCCACCGCGTGCGGCTTGCATCGCCTCGGCATTGATCAGGCCGGAGAGCCAGTTTGGAAAGAACGTTCCAGCCACGCGGTCGCCCGGCTGCCAGCGAGTCACGCCTTCGCCGACCGCTACCACTTCACCGGCTCCATCCGACAGCGGCGTGAGTGGCAACGTGGCTCGCCCATAAGCTCCCTGCATGACCAAGAGATCGCGATAGTTGAGCGAAGCGGCTCGCACACGCACGATGATCTCACCACGAGTCGCCTGCGGTTCCGGTTGATCAACCAGCGTCAGGCCATCCAGACTGCCAGTCGATTGGAGTTCGTAGGCTTTCATTGCGAGTCACTTTCAAAGGGGAGTTGGAGCTTGAAAAGGAACAGAGTTTGAACCACGAATCAAAACCAAGATGAGTCGAGTTGGCATCAACGTAGTTGTGATCCGTGCCCCGGCTTTGCCATCCGTGCAGTCTCAGTTCGGAAGAGTTGAATTAGCACGGATGGCAGAGCCGGGGCACGGATGAGGAGCAGAGGTATGCCACCGAGCTTGAACGAGGAGTTGGTGGAGGCCGAATCGCTCAGCGCTTGCTGGGGTTGCCACTGAGTCGCACAGCGGGAGTCGAACGAGTACCGACTCACGCGTGTCGCACTTCGATCAGTTGGTAGCGTCCGACACGCGGGGCCGCGAGTGGTTCCAGGTTTTCATCGAACAGTCGGCAGGTGAGACCGTGGGTGGGGATCAGTTTCCAAAATCGTTCGGCTCGCATCCGACCACCATCGACAAACCAAGCGGTTCCGCCGGGAGCGAGCATGCGCTGAATGAGGCTGAGCAACGGCTCATGGTTGCGGTCTTCGTAGAGCAACTCGCAACCCCAGATGAGCGGAAACTGTTTGTTAGGAGGCTGACGCCAGTCGATCACGAGGCCTTCGGCTTGGTCGGATCCCGCGCGACGGGCGTTGAACAGCGCGAGGTCCACTGACTTCGGTTCGTAGTCGCTGAACGTCACCTTCAAGCCGCGACGAAGTCCCGCCAACCCGACGAGTCCGATCCCGGCTCCGAGTTCGAGTACTTCGGTTGCGCGCGGCCAGTCGGTCTTCAACACCGTCGCCATCATCTTGAGTGACGCTGGCCAGACATATGCCCAGTACGGCATGTACTCATCGCGGTCGAAAGCAGCCTGAACTTCGCTGTCCTCCAAAAACGCATCGGGTGACGCGGGAAGCACGAGCCGAAACAACTCGCCTTCGATGAGCCATTCGCGTTCGGTCCAACCGCCGGGGATCGTGGGGAGTTCGGCGGGCGGATCGATCATCGGTTGCGGCAGGTCGCGCAATTCGAGCGAGTCTGGCGACGAAGCAGCGAGAGACGGAGTCATGGATCGGTGGCCTCATTAGCGGTTCCGCCGCGCAGGAATGGTCTCATGGAGTCGAGTTGTTTCGCATAAATGCCGCGTACGCGACCGACATCATTCGCGTCACGAAATGGGCCGTGTTCTTCGCGATCGGCGACGATCCGCTTGGCCAGTTTTTCACCGATGCCGTCGAGCTGTGCCCATTCGACCCACGACGCGTGGTTGATGTCGAGCGAATAGAAGTACTCGCGCGGTTGCAGGCTTGTCAGCTCAATCGACGTGGTTCCCCAGCGAGATAGCATCAACCAGTGAGCTGTCAACGACGCCAACAGTACGACGAGTAACGTTCCAACGACGAGTTGATCGGTACGACGCAGCCAGAGCGGCGCAGGGTCGTCGGACGAGTCGGATGGTACGTCGTCAACGTTGATGCTGTTGTTCGTTGCCGCGCCGGGACTCGGTGCCACGTGAGCACCCCGGACTTTGAGCAGTGGGGACGAGTCTCCGAGTGGCGCGCTGGAGGTGACATCGGATCGCAGGTCATTGAGCAGAGTCTCAATCGCTTCCGGCGACTCCGCAGTCCTGCGATCTGGGATAGTGCCGGGCTGTTCAGCGGGGTCGAGCATGGCCAAGTCGCCTCAAGAGTCACGAACGACTTGCTCGGACGAGCGGCGAAGATAGCGGAGTCACTCGCACGGCGCAAGGGGACTGCGGGCGTCTGAAGGAAGACTCTTGGGCATTCGAGTGGGAAGCTCGAAGAGGCGGGGCAGGAAATCTCCTCCCACGGCCCGTTTTCACTGACCGCTCGCTGAAGAGGAGACCTGCGGTCAGGCGTTGCGGCGCGGGGTCGGGAGACCCGCGCCGAACAGAGCCGTGTTTCATTTCACGCGGGGCTGCGAGTTTGTGTTCGCTTGCCGCTGTGGCTGTTGCCCCCCACTCGCGGGAGAGCCGGTCGCATTGGTGCGAGGTGCGGTCGTTCCGTTCGCTCCCTTGGCTCCGAGTGCAGGAGGTCGAGCGGTTCCTTCTTCGATGGAGGGCAGGACGAGCTTGTAGCCCTTCTTGCGTAGATCGGGATGGAACGGATCGCTGTCGCCGAAGATGCCCGCCAACTTGGATCGCAGGCTGGTGTTGTTTACGTCGAGAATCTCGAAGACATAGACCGTCTCTAAGCCGCTACCATCGATCATTTTGACCGCGAGGGGCAGATACGTTTTCTTATCGAGTCTGATCTCGGCCTCCTTGTAGTTATCAACATCGGATTGGCGTCGCGGGATAATCAGAATAGTGAGCGACTTCTCGCTCTGACCAAGCAGACTCAGTTGATATCGTTTCTCCGCGTCGGTGGCTTTCATGCCAAACAAGAAGGGGAGCGGCCCGTCGATAATGTTCGTACCACGCAACTCTTTAGGAAGAGGTGCAACTTCGTAGGTCTTCTCGTCACCGTTGACCATGACGATTTCTTCGCCGTTGCAAATCCACATCTCGTCACGATCGGCTTCGATGCGAAATGGCTTGCCCGCCGGCCCCCGTTTTTTCGAGATGTCTTTCTTTTCGGGAGGCAGTCCGACGAGGTCGATGCGCCCTTTGTCGGGCGTCTCGACATAGAACTTGCCTTCGGCTCGTTTCTCCAGTTCAAAGACGTGGTTGTAGACGTAGCGCGTGTGCTTGCCGTGGAGCGACTTGATTCGCGCCGACTTCTGTTCCCACTCGTCGAGAATTTCCTTCATCTCGGGCGAGACCGGCTTGATGACCATCACAGGCGGTTCACCACCACGCACAGGCTTCGGGCCAACGCTCCCTTGTCCCGCCATCTGCGAGACCTGACCGGGCTTGGTCGATGTGCCCGGTATGGTGCCGGTTTTGGATGCCGCAGGAGGAGTCTGCGCCGGACGCAACGTGGACTTACCGGCAGGTTGTTGAGCGAACAGGTTCGTCGTGAGAGCCGACAGTGCGAGGAGACTGCACGGGACGGCATAGCTTCGTAAAAGAGCGCGCATGATGAGACGGATCATCCTGATCGGAGGCATGTAAGTCTTCCATGAACCGCACGCAAACCGCACCACGACCGATGGCCCTGGGCGGCTGAGGGGGGCGGAATTTACTGGAAGCGTCGAAACGCAGCCAGACCGGTTTTCGAGATGTTTGCCATCGTTGGGAGTCGGCTGGTGACTCGTTGACCGTCTCGGTCGCAGAAACAAAGCGAGCCAGATCGACTTCCTGAGAATGATCTGGCTCGTGTCATCGAGTGTGGTACTCAATTCATCGGACTCCGGGGTGTGTGAAGTGCAGACCGGGCTGTTCGAGGAGGGTGTTCCTTCGACCGCAAACCCGGACGGTTCGTCCGTGGCGGTCCCACTCCACGTCGCTTGCACTACGTGGTCTCACGAGTGACTACGGATAGAACGGACTCTGTTGGTTGCCGAAGTCTGTGCGTGACCGATCGACCGAGGTGGTCTCGAACCCGCGTGGGTTGTTGGCGCTGAACTCATCGTCATAGCGCGGCATCCGAGTCGGTTGTGGAGTGGCCCGATAAGGAATCGCTTCGTACTGATCGTAAGGCCGATCATATTGATAGCTCGGACGGTACGAACCGTAACCTTGAGGCGCGACGTATTCCTGAGGAACACGGTTCGGAGCGGAGTAGCCCGAATAGCCGTAGTCCAAAGGAGCGTTGCCACGCGGCGCGTTCGAGTAGTAGCGCGTTTGAGGAACGTAGTTCGTGGAGTAGCCATAACGAGGCTGATTGCATACGCCGTTCGCGCAACTTGGCTGATTCGAGTAGCCACTATTCCGAGTCGAACACCCTTGGGGTCCGCACGGTGAGACGTAGCGTGGCTGTGGGTTGTAGGGCGCGTTGCAGGGTGCGCCCCACCAGCCTTGGGCCTGCGCGGAGCCAGCCAACAGCAGCAGTCCGCTGATTCCGGTCATCAGTGTAGTGAGGGGTTTGAAGTTCATGATTCAATCCTTTCCGTCCGCGTGAGCGGTCGTGACGAGCATGCGCTCGCTGCCTCTGAATGCGCCGATCCGTCGTGTTCGGCTGATCGCGTTCGTCAAAGAGGCGGGTCTCAAACTTGAGTGGGTTCTCGCCACTCGGCATGTGATCGACACTGACCACGGCGGAATCACTAACGCAACGCGCGTGCCGTGTGGGCTACTCATTTCGATTCGGAGCGACGCAACGGAGGCCGATCTCTCGCGCGGTAATGAGGTGCGGTTGTCACGGCAGTTCCGGCCGCAACGCGCGTGGATCGTGCGAACACGAGCGAGTCTGCGTTGTGCGAGTGATCGAAGCGATGTCAGCGCGAATCGACTCGTCGCGCGAGTGGCTCACGTTTCAAGTAAACATTTCAGAGCCAAGTCTGCGCGACGGCGGGTCTTACAAATGAAAGCCTGTGCGCGCGACGCGCGGTGGCAATTTGAAAGGCTTACAGCGTGCGAATGGGCTGGTTTCCAGCATCCCATCAAAACTGATCTTGACACGTGAAGTCCGGCACGGCGGCTGCATTCAGCTTCGCATCATGAGTGGTTCGCCATACGACCGGCAACCGCGAACGACGAATGGAATGGTCGAACAGATAACGAAAGGGAATAAAGCCATGTTAATCCTGACGCGGAAACGAGACGACTCCATCAAGATCGGTGAGAACATTGTGATCCGAGTGATGCGCACCGCACGCGGCAGCGTGAAAATTGGGATCGAGGCCCCCGCTTCGGTTCGCATCGTACGTGGTGAGTTGAACGAGTTCAGCGAGCTGGCCGGTGCGGCAAATCCCGCCGAACTTCACGGTGACGACGACGAACACGGCGACTGCGAACTCACACACCACGAGCTGGAAGACCTGCACGACCAACTCGCGATGCACTCGGCCTATGACCTCGAAATGGTGATGCAGCACTGAAACTGAAACGTCCCCGTCCCCACCGGGCTTGCCCCGGAGGGTCGTGGCACTCCTCGTTGAATTCAAGCAAGAACTCTTCGCGTCGGAGTTGATCGACGCGGCAAACATCCGGAAGGAACCGAATCATGAAAGAAGCTCAACGATCATTTTGGAATGCGTTCTGGTTGGCGTTGGCGCTGGTCTGTGCGGCCGCTGCGGCGAATGCGCAAGAACTCGGCGGCCGTTCATCACGCAGCAACGCCTACTTTGGAATGTCTCCCGACGAACAGTCGCTCGGTCGGGCTGCGGTGCGCGGTTTTGAAGAAGACCGTACCAGCGTCCCTTCGCTGCGGACGCGACTCATCCGCGAACGAGTTCTCGACGAGACCTCGTTCTCAATTCCAGCTTCGTCACCGGCGGCATCACGCACGATGCCAGCGACACGAACTCGCAGCTACGAAGTCGAGGATGTGCCGCCGATTCCCAAGGAAATTGCTCCGCAGGGAATGTTCCTGACGAGCAGGAACGAAGCAGCGCCTCTGCGAAGTGTGAGTCCCACTCGCGATCTCGCCCCGCGTGAACTCGGGCGAGTGTTGCCGAGTCGTGAGGTTGAACCGGATCGCAAGCCCGCGCCGGTCCCGACCGCTCGCGAGAAGATTGAACGACGTTACACCGATCCGCGCACCACGCGGTTGCTCAATAATTTGACC
>JAYTXB010000149.1:0-7209 GCA_043743205.1 Schlesneria sp. | reverse complement strand
CTTGCGAGTTGTGCGTGGTGTGTTCCGAAGACTCCACACACCCTACTTGTACTGGCGTTGAACAGTACTCGGCAGAGGTTGTCGAGACCATGCTGATCGGCATCAGCCGTGAACATTCCGAATCATCGCGGCGGGTGTTTGCCGATTTGGATCAGTGCAACCCGAAGGTTGACGACGCCACGGCGATTCAGTTCCAAGCGTTCGACCGTGGCGCGACCAATCGGAGTCAGGCCGATCATCCGAGTGTTGTCTTCGCTCCAAACAAAGTGTTTGTTCCAATCGTCTTTTCGGGGATGAAACAATCGCACGCGACGGCCGGTCATGGGGTCAATTGCGGAGGCCGCCGAGTATTTCTTGTTGTTGCAGCCCTGGCACGAATAGGCGAGGTTCGCCACGGAATCGGAACCACGACGAACGACCGGAACGATGTGCTCGACACTCAGGGAATCCGGGCAATAGCCCTCTTGGCTGAGGCAATACTCGCAACAAAAATCCGCTCGTTCGGCCACGAACTCGCGGACCTCGCGCGAGAGGCGACGCCTACTCGACATGCCGGGGCGTCCTCAGTCCGAGTTCATCGAGCAGCTCGTCAAAATCAACGCCGCGATGCTTCGCCAACTCGACAACGGCCGCGATCCGAGCCGCGTGCGCGACTTCGACCTCATCGGTGAGTCGCCGCAACTCGGCCAACTCGGCTTTCGAGATGCGGTGACCGCGACGCTGCTTCACGAGTTCGTCGTATCGCTGCCGCGTTTCGACCGGCAGGACAGCGTTGATTCTCTCGAACAACTTCGTTTCCACGCCATCCAATGCCTTGGTCTTCGCCGCGCTCCGAGGCCGAAACTGCCGCCGCAATGTCTCGACCACCAGCCCTTGCGGTTCAATACCTTCGTCAGCGGCTTGACGGCGCACCCGTTTTTCGATGTCCGGCGGAACTGTCACGCTGAATGGCATCTGGTACTCCTCGTCATGGGAACTCGTCACTACAACACACAAGGCCATCAGCATATCGAGTCAGGCAGGAGGTGGGGAGATTTCGGAAATCATCGCTGCGCCTGCGCACGCACTTCCTTCACGGCGGCGTCCACCTCGCGTTCGATTTCTTCGTCAGGCACCCCCGTGTTCCGTTCGCGTACACGAGCCACCAGTTCGCGTCCGCGTGCTAGAAGTGCCACTTGATTTATTACGGATTGCCCTGCCGACGGTAAGAAGACTCCCACGACGCGACCGCTCAGTTCGAGTTCCAACGCCTCGGCGGCGGAAGGCAGGGACCGGACAAACTCCTTGACGGCGACATCCGCAGTATCCAAGACCATTCGTTTCATGAGTATTCCTCCGACCGGGGGCTGTTTGTGGCGAGTCGTTCTATACCGCATGCGGACGGACACGCCTCACAATCTGGTGATCGTCTCGTGCAGGTTCAGGATCGTTCTGGCAATACTCGTCCAGGCGGCGAGGTCGGGTTTGTTGAGGCTGTCGGGGAGGGGGGCTTCGCCGGTGCGGTCGAGTTGGTCGGCACCTGCGGGGTTGGCGCGGAACTCTTCGCGGTGTTTGGCGAGGAGTTTTTGGAGGATCGCCAGTTCTTCGGGCTTCGGGGCGCGGGAGACGGCGCGGCGGTAGGCCCAGGTGAGGCGGGACTCATCGGTGAGGCCGCCCTCTTGCATGATGTGGGTCGCGAAGACTCGGGCGGCTTCGACGTAGCTGGGGTCGCTGAGCAGTGTCAGCGCCTGTTGCGGCGTGTTCGAGCGAGGCCGATCGGCGGTGCATTCTTCTCGACTCGGCGCATCGAACGCCGCGAAAGACGGATGCAGGAACGAACGCTGCCAGAACGTGTACATGCCGCGTCGGTATTGCCGCTCGCCCTTGTCGTGCTCCCACGTGCGGCGCGGGAAGTTGAGGAACTCCCAGTAGCCGTCGGGTTGGTACGGCTTGTCGCTTTCGCCGCCGACTCGCAGCGAGAGGAGGCCGCTGATCGCCAGCGCGTTGTCCCGGATGAACTCGGCATCCAGGCGCGAGCGGTTCTGCGCCGAGAGGAGCCGATTGAACGGATCGACCGCGCGGGTTTCTTTGTTCTGCACCGAGCTTTGACGATACGCGCCGCTCGTGACCATCAAACGAACAAGCTGCTTGACGTTCCAGCCACTCTCGCGGAACTCGACCGCCAGCCAATCGAGCAGTTCGGGATGAGTCGGCCATTCGCCCTGGCTTCCCAAATCTTCGAGCGACTTCGACAGGCCCTGCCCATACAGCAGCTTCCACATCCGGTTGACGAAGACGCGCGCGGGGAGCGGGTTGTCGGCCGAGATCATCCAGTTGGCGAGATCAAGCCGCGTGGCTCGCACTCCGGTCCCCTCGCCCGCCCGCTTCGGGGGGAGAGGGTTAGGGTGAGGGGGGCTTTGTTCGGCGAGTGCTGTCGTTGAGCGCGGCTGGTCCGACTTGGCTCGGTCTGAGGGAGCGGGTGACGTGGGGGAATCTTTGGGAGCGATCGGCCCCCTCACCCTAGCCCTCTCCCCCGAAGACGGAGGAGAGGGGACAAGAGCAGCGGACGGCGTTGTCCCCTCTCGGACAGGTTTGTCACCCGTTTCGACCTTGTCGAGAAACGCGGGGACGGCTGGTGAGACCGGCTCACCCGAATCGTCGAGCCAGTTGCCACGCGGCAGCATCCGCACCATGCGCGGTGCGGCCGATACCGTGATCAGGCTGGCTGGAATCCGTTTCGCCAATTCCGCTCTTTCGGTCTCCAGCTCTTTGAGAGCCTCACGTTCCGGCTCGAAGCGGCCAGGACGATTGCGGACATAATCCGCGATCACGTTTCTATCCGCGTCGCTCCGCTGATCGATGGCCTTGGCAAGGATGTCCTTGAGCGCAGGAGAGACCCAGCGCGACGCGGGCTTCTCAATCGCTGTCTCACTGACTCGTAGCCGACCGATGCCGTGTTGGGGGAACTGCGATTTGAATTCGAGAGTCACCGTGTACTTGCCTGCGTCGAGCGGCTCGGCCAATTCGAAGATCGCTTCGTGAGGCTGGCCGATCTGCGGGAGAACAGCCCAGCCCGTGTTGTCCTTGCCATCAATGGCGGTCACGATGTCATACGTGGCCTGTGCATGATCTGCCACGGCTCGCGACACCTTCACCGGTGTCGGCTTTCCATCCGCGCCTTGTTTGGCGATCTTGAACTCGGTCAGCACGAAGTTGCCGTTCGGCGCGAGGCCCGGACCTTTTGCAGGCAGTTCATCATCGGCAAGGGCTTCGAGTCGAATGCCACTCACCGCTGCCGCAGTCTCAATCGTGAAGACATACGTCTCAGTTGCGGCCGATTTGCCGGTGGACTTTAGCGATCCATCTTCCAGCCGCTTGAGTTGAGATGTTCCATTGACGTTTGTCTCGATGGGATCAATCGCAGCCCAAACAGGAACGCTTGCCAGTTCCCGTTCCAAATTCGGGTCAGACTTCAACAAGAAAGCAACGCCCATGTTGATCCGCCGATTGACGCCAGCCATTTCACTTTCGATTCGTGCGAGATCCTTTTCGTCGTCTGCGGATGGGACGGGCATTCCCGGCTCGCGACGACCGACGGCCGTCTCCTGCACGTCGGCGAAGAACGACGCCATCGCGTAGAAGTCGCGCTGCGTGATCGGGTCGAATTTGTGATCGTGACACTCGGCACAGCCCATCGTCGCACCGAGCCAGACACCCGACACATTCCGCACGCGGTCGGCGGCGTACTTGGCGATGTATTCTTTGGCTTGCGCACCGCCCTCTTCCGTGGTCTGCAACAGTCGGTTGTAACCCGATGCGACCTTCTGGGAGACAGTCGGCGACGGTAACAGGTCGCCGGCAAGCTGCTCGACGGTGAACTTGTCGAACGGCAGGTTCTCGTTGAACGCGCGGATGACGTAGTCGCGATAGGGGACGATGTCGCGCGGGTTGTCGCTATGATAGCCCGCCGTGTCGGCGAACCTCACGAGGTCGAGCCAATGGACGGCCATCCGCTCGCCGAAATGAGGCGACTCCAACAGCCGCGCGACCAGTTTTTCATAGGCATCCGGGCTGGTGTCGTTCACGAACTGATCGACCTGCTCGGGCGTGGGCGGAAGCCCGGTGAGGTCAAACGACAACCGGCGAATCAGCGTGATGCGGTCCGCCTCGCGAGAGGGCTTCAACCCGGCGGCGTTCAGTTTGGCGAGGACAAACTTGTCGATGGGATTGCGAGTGAAACCCGCCTCGTTCACCGCTGGCTCGGCCGCGCGCACCGGTTTGATGTAGGCCCAGTGCCCCTGCCACTTGGCTCCCTGCTCGACCCACTTCTTCAGGACGGCGATGTCACGCGGAGACAACTTCTTTCCCGAATCGACCGGCGGCATGAGCTGCTCGGGATCGGATGAGGTGACTCGTTTGACGAGTTCGCTTTCACCGAGTGTCCCCGCCACGACGGGCTTCGTCTTGGAGTTGGTTCCGAACAGCCCGGCCTCCGTATCGAGCCGCAGCTCACCCTGACGCTTGTTCGCATCGGGGCCGTGGCAAACGAAACAAGTCTCCGACAGGATCGGCCTCACGTCGCGATTGAACTCGATCACCTCGGGAACAGCGGCGTCGATGGCGCTCGCGATACGAACTGTCGCACTCATCGTGAAGAGGCTCGCCATCAATAGGCCGTCCACCATCACACCGCACCGGAACTGACGCCGCATTTGAGAATCTCCTAATGGGAAACGTTTGATTGCCCATTGGACGCAGGGCGCGGGCGACTCGCAACCCAAGCGAAGAGTGGGACCACGAATCGGACGAATCTCCACGAATCCAGAACAAGAAGATGCCAGGCCAGGAACTCAGGACCGAGCCGTCAACAACTGGCGGTATCAATCTGAGGAGGAAGTTCGGGTTGTTGCGGTGCGCGAGCCTGACCTACGATAGAGCCGCGCGAGGGACGTGAGAGATTGGTCGAGGCTCAGAGGAGGACGGGACATGACGCCGCGAAGAACGGACTTGAGGATCGTGCTGTCGATCAGTTGCTTGTTGAGTGTGATGGACTTCGCGGCGGCGCAGGCTCCGAAGGCGAAGCTCAAACCGGAATCGCCTGGCTCGTCCGGCGCGGCGACTCGACCACGATCAACGTTCATTGAAATCAAACTCTTGTCGGGGTCCGACGGCGGCGCGTTGCATGCGCAGCAATGGCTGAAGGTAATGCAGCCGCTCGATGTGTCAGTGCAGATTCAGAAGAGCGATCTCGACGACAAACCCGAGGTGCGCGAACGTGAGGTCGGCACGCTGCGCTATGTGACGGCCATTGGGCTGCTGGATCGAACGGGCAAGATTACCTTCCCCGATCACAGCTTCACGACTTCAGACGGTGCCAAACTGAAGGAATGGATCGACACGTTGAGGACCTATGGGGCGCAAGGTTCTCCCGAAGGACAGCCGTTGTGGGGACTGACGAAGGAGCAGTTTGCTCGACTGTACGACAGCCTTGGCAAGGTGGTCGAGGCGAATGTGATGGGACTGCCGATTCGCGAGGCCATCGGCAAGTTGCCGCTTCCCGAGCAGTACCCATTGAAGTGGAGCCAGTCGGCGAACGATTACTTGAAGTCGCGCGAGTCACACTCTGTCGCTCGGCAAGAGTTGAAAGGCTTCAGCACTGCGACGGCGCTCGCGATTGGGCTGAACGATTGCGGCTTGGGCTTCCGTCCGAATCGAACGCCGAGCGGAGGATTGGAACTGCTGGTCGAACCGCTCGGTCGGCGCGACGACTTCTGGCCAGTCGGTTGGCCGCTACAGCAGCCGCGTATCAAAGCGGCCCCCAAATTCTTCGCGATGACGACGATTGAGCTGGATCAGGTCGAACTTTCCGACGTGCTGTTCGCTGTGGCGGAACTGTCAGAGACGGCGGTGATGATCGACTACAAGGAACTCGACCAGAAGAACGTCGATCTCACAAAGTTGAAGGTGTCGTTCAAACGCGGGCAAACGTCGTGGAGCGTGGCACTCAAGCAACTCGTCGGACAGCAGAAACTGTCTCGCCAAATCTGGCAGGACGAAGCCGGTCGGGTCTTCGTGTGGGTCACCACGAGCCGACCGGGAAATCGAGCGGCGAAAGCGGGAGAGTGAATTGAAAGAGGCGTACTCAAACAGTGACGAGCCAGTAGTCCGTGCCGACGATGCCTGAGAATTCCGGCTCTCCGCCATTCGTGTTGATTCTTGCGGTACATTAGCCGCAGGGCGCTAGCCCCGGTTCGATTTCGCTTAACCGGGGCTAGCGCCCTGCGGCTAATTTCTGCGGGCCAACAGGAATGGCGGAGAGCCAGAATTCCTCAAGCCCCACTGGCTCACACCTCATGGCGATACTCGACCGGCATCACGAGTGTTGTTGGTGAACTCTTCGATTCACTCTTGGCGTTGTTGCCTTGACCTGGCGGACGGAAGAAATAGAACATTCCAAAACTACAGACGACGATTGTCGCGAGCATGGCGGCACCGATCAGGATCGTCTTGATCATCTCGTCCATCGGTGGCTTGGGTGACCGCGGATTCGTTCGTGGAATGACGGGATGGCTTGCCATTGAGGGGCTGAGTTTGGAAGCCAGTTCTTGAACGGGGGGGACTGTGGCTCCCGATTTCGCTGCGGCGGAACTGGCCAATTGCAGGCTCGAACCAAGACGACCGTCGCGCGGCTTGAGCTTGGCAGAGGATTTGGAACGTGGCCCGTTGGGGCGTGCCGCGTCCGAGGGCGAACTTCCCAAAGCGACGCGATCCTTCTCCATGGATGCCGGGGCCAGCACACTGACTTCGCTATCACTGCGCTTCGGGCCACGTTCTTCGGAAGTGTGTCCCGAAAGCGAATCCATTCCGCACAGCAATGCAACCAACATCAGGTGCTTCTGCTTCCATGCGGTCGGTGCGTGTTCGATCAGCCAGCGTGAGAGTGCTTCCGAGACTTCGGCTGCCGATTGGTAACGGTCGGCCGTTTTCTTCGCCATCATTTTGTCGAGGATCGCCAGCAGCGAGGGGGCGATGTCGGGCCGCTCATAACTGACCGAGGGCGGAGTCTTTGTTTGATGAGCGAGCAGTCTTTGAACGAGCGTGCCATCGGTGAACGGCGGATGGCCGGTGAGCGCGAAGTACATCGTGCAGCCCAAGCTGTAGACATCGGCTCGCGCATCGACCTGATGACTATCGACGGCCTGTTCCGGCGCGAGATAGTCAGCCGTGCCC
>JAYTXB010000148.1:0-4471 GCA_043743205.1 Schlesneria sp. | reverse complement strand
ACGAGCAAGTACGCCTGCGAAAGCCGCCCGCGCGAGATCGCTCGGCGAAACATTTCACGCTGCTCGGCGTGACCACGAAGTGAAGACCAGTGAGACATGGGCGAGTGCAGTTTGAAATGAGAATGGAGCGTGAGAGATCGGACGAGCCGCACAGCCGGATCTTGTCCCGCGCGTGGTTCAACCTCGGTCTTTCCGAGTGGGGCGGGAGTTGAATCCATCGGTCTCGAACTGGCAAGGCTGTCATGCGATCGCAGTTCAGGGCGCAGCGGTTCAAACCGAGTCTTTGCGAGCGATGGCCGCGTGAAGTATCACCGCGTGGCGGTTCCGACTCGCCAAAGGGCTTGGTATCGTTCGCCCCGCGTTGAGGTCGCCTCGTCGCAGTCGCTGCCTTTTCAACTCGTTTTTCACCACCATGCCACTCGATGCCACTGACGATCCGTTGCAGACCCCCGTGCAATTCGTGCGCGGCGTGGGACCGGCACGGGCGGGGCTATTGGCGAAACTGAATCTGCTGCGAGTGGAAGACCTGCTGCTCAACTTGCCGCGCGATGTTCTCGATCTCACGCGCGTCGTGTCGGTCTTCGATCTCAAGCCAGACACGCTTCAGACCGTCTCGGGGATCGTGTACGACAAGGACGCGAAGGAGACCTCGAAAGGGATGACCATCGTCGCGGTGTTGCTTCAGGCCGATGGCGGATTCGTGCGCGGAGTCTGGTTCAATCAGTTGTTCATGCTGAAGAAGTTTGAGTTGGGGCATCGCGTCCTCTTCTCGGGAAAGCCGAAGTTCAGCATGAGGCGATGGGAATTCTCGAACCCGCGTGTGCAGTGGCTGGGTGAGGACGAGGCGGACGGGGAGAACGGCGCGGGGATGGTGACGCGCTACGGCCTGACGGACGGTATTTTGCAGAACGACATGCGCCGGATGATGCGGAACGCAGTCGAGGACTTTGCGCCGCTCGTTCCCGAATACTTGCCCGAGTCCTTCCGTGTCCGAGCCAACGTTCCCGCGATCGGTCCTGCCTTCACGCAACTCCACCTGCCGCGCACGCCCGACGAATACGCAGCGGGGCGGCGACGCATCGTGTTCGACGATCTGCTGGAGTTTCAGATCGCCATCGCACTGCGTCGCCGCGCCTGGTCGAAGGACTCGGCCGCGACACCGTTGCCCGGCTCCGCCAAGATCGACGCCCGCATCCGGCGTCTGTTTTCCTTCCGCTTCACGGCGGGACAAGACCGAGCAATCCATGAGATCACCGCCGATCTTGCGCGCGACCGGGCGATGCACCGCTTGCTGCAAGCCGATGTGGGAGCGGGAAAAACGGCAGTCGCCGTCTACGCGATGCTGGTTGCGATCGCCGCAGGAACGCAGGCCGTGTTGATGGCTCCAACGGAGGTCCTCGCCCAACAGCACTGGCAAACGATCGACACGTTGCTCGCGCAGAGCCGGGTTGAACGGCGGCTGCTCACGGGACAACTGACTGCCGCTCAAAGACGCGACACGCTGGCAGGCATCGCAAACGGAGACGTGAAGCTCATCATCGGTACGCAAGCGGTGATTCAAGACGCCGTGAGGTTTCATTCACTCGGACTGGCGATCATCGACGAGCAACACAAGTTCGGGGTGCAGCAGCGAGCGAAATTCTCAACCGGCGAAGTCTCACCGCACGTCCTCGTGATGACCGCCACGCCGATTCCGCGCAGCCTGTGTCTGACACAGTTCGGTGATCTCGACCTCACACTGATGAACGAACTGCCGCCGGGCCGACAGCGCATCGTGACGAGCCGCATCCCGAGTCGAGCCGCCGCGCGCAAGGCGTGGGACTTCATCAAGCAGGGACTGCGTGAAGGTCGCCAAGCGTATGTGGTCTGTCCGCGCGTCGAAGAGGATGCGACGTTGCCGATGGGCGTCGATGCCTCCGCCAGTGCCGAGTCCGTCTTCCGCACGCTCTCCACTGGCGAACTCAAAGAGTTTCAGATCGGCCTCGTCCACGGGCAGATGGATCGCGAAGAACGTTCGGCGACGATGACCGCGTTCCGCAATGGCGACTTAAACGTACTCGTCGCGACGACGGTGATCGAAGTCGGCGTCGATGTTCCGAACGCCACGCTGATGGTCGTGTTTCAAGCCGAGCGATTCGGGCTGTCACAACTGCATCAACTGCGCGGCCGCATCGGACGCGGACGTTTTCAGGGCTACTGCTTTCTCTTCAGCGAAGCCGAAACGCCCGAAGCGGTCAAACGGTTGGCCGCGATGGAAGCGAGTGCCGACGGCTTCCACATTGCCGAAGTGGACTTCGAGCTGCGCGGACCGGGTGACGTGCTCGGGACGCGACAAAGTGGCGCGATGCCACTGCGCGTGGCCGACCTCGTGCGCGACAAGGCGGTTCTCGAAGAAGCCCGCGTCGCCGCGTTCAATCTCGTCGAATCGGGCGAGCTGGATGAACCCGACTTCGCACCGCTCAAGCTGCGGGTCCTCGATCGGTTCGCCAAACTCATGGACATTCCACAAACGGGATGATCGATGTGGGGCCGATGACCATCTGGCCTCACACCAGTCCGGCGCTGCCGCTGGGATGGTTCGATGAGGCCAGCAAACAACGGGTCGAGCAGGTGACCGTGCCAATCGAAGCTGGCCCTGGACACCCGACGCGCATCATCGACGACGAGCACATCCGCTACGGCTCCGCCAACACCTTCCAACTGTATGCACCGTTGGAAGAACGCCGCGAAGCCCTCGGGACCGAATAAGGCGACCGGCAGGAGTTCTCTTCCCAACCCCAACCCAACGCGTGAGTTTAGAAGTGGCTTACTTTTCTGAGTCGCTTCACGACTCGAAACGCGATGCCTCCAAACTCAAACATCGGATTGGTAAATTGTTTCCTCCCGCTCACCTAATCTCAACGAGCGGCCTTGATCTCCTCACCGCGAAAGCCCCACTCATGAACACGATCCGGACAGTGGTGCTTGGAAGTCTTGTAACGCTCCTGGCCAATTCCTTGACGGCGTCAGCGTTCGGTATCGAGACAACCCTCGTGATTGAAGGCTGCTCGGTGTTTGAGACGGCTGACGGTCGGATGCTGCCGAACCGGACCATCGTCATTCGCGGTGAGATGATTGCGGCGGTGACAGGGCCGGACGAACGAGCCGACATTCCGCTCGACGCGGTGCGGATCGATGGCCGAGGCAAATTCGTGATCCCCGGTTTGATCGACGCGCACGTTCACTTGGTGCATGTCCTCGACTTCGCGCATCTGACGGGAGATCAGGTGCTGCCGCACTATCTCGCGGCGGGAGTCACCTCGATTCGCAGCACCGGCGACGAGATCGTGGCCGCGACGCTGGTGGCTCGACTGGCGGCGGGCAGTCCTCAGACCAGCCCGCGTGTCTTCACGTGCAGCCCGCTGCTCGATGCCGATCCCCCGATTCACCGCGATGTCGGTCGAGCGATCACGGATCCGAACCAGGTCCGCTCCCTGTTCGATGATCTCGCACCGTGGGATGTCACGACGATCAAAATCTACGCCGGGACAGGTCGTGCAGTTGGCAAGGCGATCATCGACGAAGGGCATCGACGCGGCCTGTTCGTCACGGGGCATCTCGGCCACTATCCGGCTCAGGCGGCGGTGGCCGATGGCATCGACGGGCTGGAACATATCTGGTCGGTCTTCAACTACATCATCCCGCCCGAGATCGCCGGTCAACCGGGGCATCGCGGTCGCGTCGACCTGAACAACCCGTTGTGCGAATCACTGATTGCCGACTTGGTGAAACACAAAACTTACGTCGATCCGACGCTGGCGGTCTTTCGCAACATGATCCTGTTACCGGACGTTCCCGAAGTGCGCGACCATCCCGACAACGCGCGCGTGCCACGTCGCCTGCGTGAGTTCTGGCCCGTTTATCTCGCACGAACCGGTTGCCCACAGGGCGGGCCGCTCGACGATCGACGGCGCGAGTTCGCAAAGTTTCAGGAACTGACCGGCAAACTGCATCGCGCGGGTGTGCCGCTGCTCGTGGGAACCGACTCGCCCGAGCCAAACGTCCCCCCCGGCTTCTCACTGCACCAAGAGTTGGAGATGCTCGTTGAGTCAGGACTGACGCCAGCCGCCGCAATACAAGCCGCGACACTCAACAATGCCAAAGTGCTGCGGATGGGCGAGCGACTCGGAGCGGTCGAACCCGGCAAACTGGCCGACCTCGTATTGCTGACCGCGAACCCCCTCGACGACATTCGCCACACGCGAACGATC
Organism: Schlesneria sp.; assembly: GCA_043743205.1. Classification (GTDB taxonomy): domain Bacteria; phylum Planctomycetota; class Planctomycetia; order Planctomycetales; family Planctomycetaceae; genus Schlesneria. The sequence goes on along the minus strand of JAYTXB010000148.1, from coordinate 221 downwards.
GAACGGGTCATTCGTGGGGGTAAGAGCGTGTCGCCGCAAGAACTGCTGCGGTTGGTCCCGGCAGACTGAGTTGGGTTGCCCGCACATGAGACATCTCGCGCCGCGCAGCGATATTTTGCCCTCTTATACGGATCGCAAGAAATATCTGCGCGGCAACACCAGCCAAGACTTCCGAAGTCTCAAAGACTTCGGAAGTCTGTCGAGCGCGGTTTTCATTTGGG
>JAYTXB010000147.1:0-5157 GCA_043743205.1 Schlesneria sp. | reverse complement strand
CTTCCCACAATCCCGCCGCCGCCGAGCTTGAACGGGAGCAGCATCTTGGCGAGGCCACCTCCCTTGGAGCTGAGGACAAATCCGATCCGCAAATTCACGACGCGAATCCCTTTCGCGCGAGCCGGTTCGGTGGCCGCTTCCCAGTCGCGGCAGACATCGGCGAGATAGCCTTGGCCAGCGGGAGACGACTCGTTCAACAGGTCCGCACCACGATCACCATAAAAACCGATGGCTGAGGCGCAGACGAGCGTCTTCGGCGGACGCTGCAACTGGGCGAGTGATTCACACAGCAATTTGGTCCCGGCGATGCGACTGCTCCGAATGCGTTCTTTGACTGCGGCGTTCCAGCGTGCTCCGGCGATGTTCTCTCCCGCCAGATGGACGACGGCATCGAGTCCTTCGAGCCGTGCTTTGGGGAGGTCGCCGCGATGAGGCGTCCACGGGATGTCATTCGCTTCGGTCGGATTTGATCGTGTCAGTCGGAAGACCTCATGACCTCCTGTTGTGAGAAACGGACAGAGCGCCGAACCAACCAACCCCGTGCCACCGGTCACCAGTACCTTCATTGTTGGTCGTCCTTCATAGAGGGCATGCGCCCGGATGTCATTCAATGTGATGGCGTGCCGATAGCGAAACGTTCGCTCCAACTTCTGCCGCACGAAGCGTCCGCCACACCAGCGTCCCACGCTCCCTAGCGGCAGAACATACTCGATGTGATCTTCCAATTCGCACGACCGCTCGGCATCACCATTGCCCGACCGTCCCGTGAGGGGCGAGATTCTATGCGTGTGCTCGAAATGAGCAAACGGCCCACCCACTTGTACGTCTTGAAACTGCCGTCCCGGTACGAACGTGCGATGCTCGGCAACCCAACGCTTCGTGAAGGGACCGATATGCACTTGCAGTTCGACTCGCCCTCCGTCCTCGATCCCACCCGATTGGGAGAGAACTTTCATAGCTTCCCACGGAGGAACCAACCGCTGAAAAGCTCCCGGCCGCGCGTGCCAAGCGAAGACTGACGCGGCTGATGCGGGCAGAGTCACTCGCCGTTCAAAAACTTCCATCGGAGACCTTTAGTTGAAAAAACTCTGCGACCGTCCGTAGTCGGTTCACTTGTGTGGTTGGCCTGAGCGAAATGGGTGCGTGGTCTCGTCGCTCCACCGACGGGACCGCGCGATCAGGAACGGGGCAGTAAAAATTTTCCAAACTCAGCGACTCGTTTAACCGCGTGGGCAACGCCCCACGTGTCGATGGGACAGAATTTTCAACTTCACTGCGCGGGGCGTTGACGACGCGGCTAGACGAACTTTCCCAATCGAGATGTGATTGAGACTCTATTCCAAAGGACCGGCGCATCAACAGCTGGTCGGGCTTGGGTGAGCCGGGTGCTGTGAGGCCCCGGACTTTTCGACGAAGAACCCGGGTCCTCACGGCACCCGGCTCACCTCGAACTTCAAATTGATGCCGCCAGTTGTTGATACGCCGATCCTAAGTTCACCAACAATGCACGTCAGTCGATCTCGCTCACGTGGGCGAACCCCTGCAACTTTTCGAGTGACGCGATCACGATCTGGCGGACGCGCTCTTTGCTCAGCCCCAACTGCTCGGCAATGTAGCTCAAGCTTTGCCCGTGTGGTTGGCCGTCGAGTCCAAAGCGGGCGGCAATCACGAACCGTTCCCGTTCCGAGAGTTGGATCATCAAACGTTGCACGACTTCCGCGTGATGCGTCACTCGTTGCTCGTCAGTCTCGGGGTGAATTCGTTCGTCCACGAGGCGACTCGCCCAATGTTCGTCTTCGCGTCCGGCAGAGTCGAGTTGTGCTTGGCGTCGTTTCAAAAAACGGTACATCTGATTGCGGACGGCCCACGTCGCATAGGTACTGAAGCGATTGCCGAGGCTGATGTCGAACAACTCGACCGACCGGATCAGCGGCATTGTCCCCTCACTGATAAGCTCCGACATCTGATCCAACGCCCCGGCCAGCTTTAGGGCGGATAGCTTTTTCGACAGGGCCACCACGAGTCGTAGGTTACTCTGCACGATGCGGTTCCTGACGGCGGTGGCCTCGCGTAAATCCGACTCGATCCGTTCGAGGAGCGTTTCATCGGGTTGGTTCAAACTCAACCGCTGGCGATTCTGTTCCGCTTGCCACTTTAGCCAATTCATTTGCGTGAAGAGGAAGACCTCTTGTTCAACGGTGAGCAGCGGCGACTGAACCATTGCGGCGACGAAGGCCAAGCCGGGTTCGAGCTTCGTCACGTACTGAGTCTGATCGAGCGAGCCGGGTCGCAGCGCCGACAACTTCGCGACGGGATCGGTCTCGTGAAAGAGCGGGTGATCGACGAACGTGATCTCACGCTCGACCCAGTCTCGCACGCGAGCCAACAACTGCGGTGAAGGGCGTGGAGCGAGTTGCGACTCAGCTCGGCGAGTGACTCGGGGTTGAGTCGCTGCTGGACTTTGAACGGCGGTGTTTGTCGCGGTCGAATTTCGAGAAGCGGCCTCGGTTCGACCCTTCCTGCGACACGATACAGTCGGCCTGCGTGCGGCCTGACGACAAGTTGTGGTCATCCTGTTTCCTCCTGAGAATCCGCAGCCATTGCGGAACGGCCAGTGTTGTTCAAACCCCAGACCGCAGACGATTGTTGATGATTAACCGATTGCTGAAAACTTCTCGCGATTGCCGTTCGCGCCAAACGCGGCCTATCATCGGGACCAACACTTCACTGACAGAGACAGAAATTTTGAAAACGGCGTCTGCTCGCCAAATGACCAGTGGCGAATGACCAATGACCTCCCTTCAACACAGGTTCCTTCCATGACCACCGCCCCTTCCTCCAACAACGACTCCTCTCCTTCTCGACGAGACTTCCTCGCCACCGCTGGAGCTGCCGCCATGACTCTTGCCTCTGGTCCGTTGATTGAAGCGCCGTTTGTTCATGCCGATGACAAGTCCGGGACCAAGCTGCCGGTGGTCGGCGTCGAGGGACACAAGTACTCGTGTCATCACGGCTGGGGGCAAGTGCCCGATCACATCAAATGGCAGGAAACACACGGCGTCGCGGTCGATGCGGCCGGTTTGGTCTACATCACGCATCGTGCTCCGAAAGATGTCGATACGATCACGGTGTTTGCTCCCTCGGGTAAGTTCATCCGCTCGTGGGGCAAAGAGTATTCGGGAGGCGGTCACGGCATCGACATTCGCAAGGAGGGCAAGGAAGAGTTTCTGTATCTCACGTGGACGAGACCACAGAGCAAAGTCACCAAGATGACGCTGACCGGTGAGAAGGTCTGGGAGATGCAGCAGCCGACCGCCAGTGGCAAGTACACCGATGCCAGCCAGTTCAATCCGACGAACATCGCCTTCGCACCGAACGGCGGGTTCTATGTGGCCGACGGGTACGGCGCGAACTACATCCATCAGTACGATCGCGACGCGAATTATGTCCGCACATTCGGTGGGCCGGGGACCGAGGCGGGACAGTTCAAGACGCCGCACGGCATCTGGCTGGATGATCGACCGGGACGCGAAGTGGCACTCGTCGTGGCGGATCGCGCGAACGCTCGTCTGCAATACTTCTCGCTCGAGGGAGTGCCGCAACCCGACAAGATGGTCAACGGCGTGATGAGCTATCCGGCCCACTTTGACACACGCGGAACGGATCTGCTCGCCCCTGATCTCCACGCTCGCGTCACGATCCTGGACAAGCACAACAAGCTGATCACTCACTTGGGTTACGACGCCGATTGGACCAAGCAGGTGCTGGAAGGCTTCAAAATGCGGACTCAGCCCGAGCGTTGGGTGGCCGGACGTTTCATCCATCCTCACGACGCCTGCTTCGACAAGGCGGGCAACATCTATGTCGTCGAGTGGGTCATGGCTGGGCGAGTTTCCTTCTTGAAGCACATCGGTTGATGGCACTCTCGATGCTGTCATTTCGCCATCGAACGTTCACTCCGCGACGCGCTTCCTGTCGCGGAGCGACAGGGCTACCTTGCTGCGGCCCCTACGCTCAAAGCGTCACGGCACTGTCACTCCATCCCGTTGGGTGACGCCTGTCGGGGTGAGCGATATACTCCCGCCCACTTCAAACGGTCGCGGTGAGGCGGTTCCTCGACGCGGCCGGTTCTTTTCGGTGACTTCGCAACAGGACGACACGACATGGCGTTGGAGATTGCTCCGGGGAAGACTCGGATCGGCTGGATTGGTACGGGTGTGATGGGGTCGAGCATGGTCGGCCACCTGATGACGGCGGGATACTCCGCCACCGTCTTCACTCGGTCGAAGGAAAAGGCCGCAGCACTGATCGGTCGCGGGGCCAAGTGGGCGGAGACTCCGCAAGCCGTCGCCGAACAGTCCGACGTGGTCTTCTCGATCGTCGGTTTCCCGAGTGATGTCCGCGAAGTGTCACTCGGAATGAACGGGGCCTTGGCTGGCTCCCAGCCCGGCAACGTGCTGGTCGATATGACCACGAGCGAACCCTCTCTCGCCGTTGAGATTCACGCCGCCGCCAAATTGAAGGGAGTTCATTCGGTCGATGCTCCCGTTTCTGGCGGTGACATCGGTGCGAAGAACGCCACGCTCTCGATCATGATCGGTGGCGAGAAGGACGTGGTGGACGCTCTGCAACCGCTGTTCGCGGCGATGGGCAAGACGATCGTTCATCAAGGCGGTCCCGGCGCGGGACAACACACCAAGATGGCCAACCAAATCCTGATCGCGACCAACATGATCGGCGTCTGTGAGTCACTGCTGTACGGCTACAAGGCGGGCCTCGATCTGCCGACGATGCTGCAGTCGGTCGGGCCGGGAGCGGCGGGAAGCTGGTCGCTGAACAACCTCGGCCCGCGCATCATGAACAACAACTTCGATCCGGGCTTCTTCGTCGAACACTTCATCAAAGACATGGGGATCGCCCTAAGTGAAGCCCGTCGGATGGGCCTCTGCCTGCCGGGCCTCGCCCTCGGAGAACAGCTTTATCTCTCGGTCAAAGCGAAAGGCTGGGGCCGCAATGGAACCCACGCCCTGATGCTGGCATTGTCCGAGATGGCAAACGTGGATTGGCGTAACCGAAAGTGATTGGCTTGTCGCTTGTAGGGTGGGTCGAGTCTTCGAGGCCCACCGAACGGTGACAAGAATTAGATAAGAATGGTGG
>JAYTXB010000146.1:0-2132 GCA_043743205.1 Schlesneria sp. | reverse complement strand
AATGAGTCATTCCGTGTGCATCGGTCTTCGTCCACGAAAAATGGCAAGTAGTGACTCGCCAACGGCTTAGATGTCGCTGTACAACCGGTACAGTCCATTTAGTCCGTGATTTCGGAAAAGTCGCCGAGACCGGAAAAGTCACCGCAGTTTGGCGAATTGAAGGTCTCAGTGCTTCGGCTTGGATAATCGCAATTTCATTGCGAGATCAACCGACAGACTCCAAGCGACGATAAGAACGTGTCCAAGAACATGATCCCCAGAACGCCACCGTAGGATGGGCACTCTTGCTCATCCGGACTTTCCACGGAACCACTCAACGAACGACGTAGGAATGGGGTCGCGATGACTTTCCGAATATGGTTTTGATTCCCTCCCCTCGGCGGGGAGAGTTAGCCCAGATTATTCACCACGGAAAACACGGAAATGCACGGAAAGAAAGCGGCGGCAGAGGGTGTGATCTGTGAAGGCATTTCCGCGCAAAAGGCAAGTTGGCAATCAGCGTCGTCCCTCAACTCCATCCCTTCCGTGAACTTCCGTGTTTTCCGTGGTTCTTCATGAGTAATGCGGGTTAGTAAGAGGGGGCGATGGCAAGCTGCGGCTTGAATTCACGTCTCCCCCCTCCCCGCCGAGAGGAGGGAGGAAGAGTCCCCCAACTCGGGAATTGATTGCGGACCTATTCCTTAGAACGTCCAAGAGAGGACGGGCAAGAGTGCCCATCCTACGGGACGAGACTGAAACACTGATGACGTAAGAGATGGCAAGGAGGCCACGTTGGCGAAACGTAATTCGAATGCGACGAACGGGGACGAAGACGATGCAGAGGATCGCATTCGTTACGTCCCGCTCGGTCAGGAGACGCGGCGACGTTACCTGAACTATGCGATGTCGGTCATCACGTCGCGAGCGTTGCCCGATGTTCGCGACGGCTTGAAGCCGGTACAGCGTCGCATCCTGTACGTCATGTTCGAGGGACTGCGTCTGACCGCAGACAGCAAGCCATACAAGTGCGCCAAAATTGCCGGTGATACCAGCGGCGACTACCACCCGCACGGGCCGATGGCGATTTACGACGCACTCGTCCGGATGGCTCAAGACTTCACGCTGCGCTATCCGCTGATCGATCCACAGGGAAACTTCGGCTCGATCATGGGCCTGCCCGCCGCCGCCGATCGGTACACGGAAGCGCGGCTCACGGCGATCTCCGAACAGCTCATGACCGAGTTGCGGTATCAGACGGTCGAGATGCGCCCGAACTATGACGGTCGCAAAAACGAACCGGTCGTGCTGCCCGCTCAGTTTCCGAACCTACTCGTCAACGGGGCGAGCGGGATCGCGGTCGGCATGGCGACGAACATCCCGCCGCACAACTTGGGTGAAGTGATCGCGGCGTGTCTGCAATTGATCGACGAACCGGAGTCGGAAACCAAAGACCTCTTGAAGCACATCAAGGGGCCAGACTTTCCGCTGGGCGGTCGCCTCGTCACCGACCGCAAGGATTTGAGGGCCATCTATGAAGAGGGCCGTGGCAGCATGAAGGTCCGCGCCGAATGGCGTCTGGACAAAGAGAAGAGGGCGGTCGTCGAGAACCGGATCGTCATCTACTCGCTGCCGTATGGCGTCGATTCCGGGCCGGTCGCGTCCGAAATCGGAGCCATCGTCAACAGCAAGAAGGTGCCGCAACTGATCGACTCGAACGATGAGACGGACGACAAGAATGGCCTCCGCATCGTCCTCGATCTCAAGCCGGGAGCCGATCCCGCGACGGTGATGACGTACCTCTACAAACATACGGCGCTCGAACAAAACTTTGCGTACAACCCGACGTGTCTCGTCCCCGATGAACACGGCACGCTCGGACCGCTGCGTTTGAACCTCGTCGAGATGGTGCGGCACTTTTTGACGTTTCGGCTCAAGACGGTGCGGCTGCGGTTTGAGTTCCAACTTCGCCAGCACGAACACCGCATTCACATCCTGGAGGGCTTCGCGCTCCTCTTCAACGACTTGGATCGCGCCCTCAAAATCATTCGTGCCAGCAGCGGCAAACGCGATGCGGCCGACAAGTTGATGAAGGTCTTCCCGCTCGATGAAGAGCAGACGATGGCAATCCTCGAGTTGCAGCTCTATCGCATCTC
>JAYTXB010000145.1:0-2214 GCA_043743205.1 Schlesneria sp. | reverse complement strand
ATTTCCTCCTGTTCCATTACCTACTCGCTTGCGAGACAGACTACGTAGATCGCGAGAACAAGTCATCTCAGCCGTCTCCACAACTTGACCTTGCCGGTTATTCCGATCAGCAAGAATACGTGCTTTGACCAAGACGCATCGACCTCGAAGACCAGTGCTGGATGAACGCAGCATTCCGATTGGCGCGGTCGATAGCCTTATCGTGAGAGCGACTCTCCTTGAGCAAGGTCAGAATAGCGCGAGCCGGAGATGCGAGATCGCTCGCCGTACTCGAACCGATTCTGCCGATGCGGGGCGGTCACTTTGGGGGCCTGTTGAGAATCGTAGGATGGGCACCGTGCCCGTCCGCGTTCAAAGCCGAAGACGGACGGCTTGGGACGCCTTCCTACGTTTTTCAACAGGCTGTTAGGCTCCCGAACTCGATGTCGTGAGTTCAACCCGCCCCGACTGTCATGGACGACATGTTGGGGATGATGTCGTGTCACAGTCCAACGTCAGGCCATCGTCTGTTTTGCAGGAGCAAGCCATGCAATCTCAAGCGTTCGGTTCGGAGTTCGAGGGATTGGAAGGCCGGCTGCTGCTGGCAGGCAACATCACGTCGGTGTTGGCGGGCGGAGTCTTAACTCTCACCGGTGACGCACTGGCGAACCAAGTGCAATTGACCGTCGGCACGAACGGCCAGATGGTCGCCACGGGCCTGACGGGCACGACGATCAATGGATTGGCTTCCGTCAATTTTGGTGCCGTCAATACGCTGACATTCCTAGGCGGGGCGGGCAATGACTCGATCAACTTGAATCAGTCGGGTGCGGTGATCTCCGGCAATGTGATTTTGGACGGCGGCGACGGGAACGACACGATCTCGGCCACTGGGAAGTTCGGAGCCAATTTGAATTTACTCGGGGGACTCGGCAACGACACTCTCAGCGTCACGAATGCCACCGTGACGAACGCGAGCGCCACCCCCGTCGCCACGAACATTCTCATTAACGCGGGGGATGGCAGCGACATCGTGACGGTGAGCAATTGCAAAGTCGGCAACACCAATCGAATTGACACCGGCTTCGTCAGTGGTAGGCCCAGCACCGACGATAGCACCGGCAACGACGATGATGTCGTGATCCTGACGGGGGGTAATGTCACCAATGTGAACGACAAAGAGACCGTCACGGTGTCCGGCCTGTCCGTCACTGACGATCTCAGATTGACCGATAATCACACGGGGGTCGACAACAAGACTGTGGCCAACAACACGTTCCGGATCACGAACACCACCGCACGCGATGACGTGACACTCGTATCGTTGGCGGCCAACGATACGCTGACGATGACCAATGTCACCTCGTATGGAAAAGTGGATCTCAATTTCGGCGATGGGACCAACACGCTGTCGATGTCGAAAACCAAGACATTCGGCACCGCCCCCAGTTCGCTGCTCGTCCTCGGTGACGGGATCATCGTGAATTCCGGGGCGGGAATGGACAAGCTCGGAATCATCGAGAGTGAGACAGCCGGAGTGATCTCCATCAACACCGGAAATGGCGCGGATCGAGTGGAACTGACGCGCGTCACGACGACACGCAGCAGCGGAGCGCTCGACATCGACACCGGCGCCGGGGGGGACGGTTTGGTGCTAGACCGTGTTAGCATCGGTGGTAATTCCACGATCGACACCGGGCTGGACAACGACATCTTCACGCTGAAGAACAGCCGACTGTTGGGAACGTTCGACGCTGAATTGGGCGATGGAAGCGATCTCGGGTTCGTCGGGGGAAACACGTTTGTCAGATTGAACTCGTACCGCATCGACGGGGATACCTTCACCGCAAATTCGGCCTTCGATATCCTGACACGCGGTTCAAATACTCCCGAAGGTGCGGGAGGGTTCACGAACTTTGAAGTGACAAATCTAGGAACGTTCTGAACAAACACGAGGCACTTCGAGCGCCGCCAAACATCGCTGCGACGTGTCGTTTGGTGGCGAGCCACCGCTCGAAGACGAAGCAGCGCGCGACTGGCTGCGCGAACAACTCCACTCGATGGTCATTCATCGAGTCCCCTCGTCCGACATCCGATCGAAGCCGGTCCTCTGTTTCGCCGACACCGACGACAGCCATCCGCTCGGGCGATTGCTCACGTTCCACGGTGGCCGCTTCGCCTCGACCTACCGCATCCGCGACGATGAGATCACTGTCGTCAATCGCGGCCTCGGCA
>JAYTXB010000144.1:0-6557 GCA_043743205.1 Schlesneria sp. | reverse complement strand
CGCCATGTTTGACATCGGTTCTTTTCGAGCCAGTACAGGCGCTGGAATTGGTCGTCGGTCATTTTTGAAGATCGGTGCATCGGTTCCAGCGGGGCTGATGCTCGGTGCGTCGAGCGGCGTCCAAGCGGCTCAGTCGGTACGCGCCAAGTCGGTGATCTTCGTTTGGCTGTGGGGTGCTCCAAGTCACCTCGATACGTTCGATCCGAAGCCCGACGCGCCGTCCGAGTATCGTGGCCCGTTCGCCCCAATCGCGACTCAGCAACCAGGCGTCTACTACAGTGAACTTTTTCCAAAGCTGGCCGCCCGGAGCGACCGGTTCTCGCTCATCCGATCTCACGTGACAACTCAGTCGGGCCACCCCGACGCGGGGACGGTGGGGCTCACAGGATTTGAAGAACGCCCCGAACCGGTCCAGCCAAACTTCGGATCAATCGTGGGCAAGCATCGCGGACACAAGGGATCGTTGCCGCCGTTTGTCATGGTGGGACGCGGCATCCCGCGCGATGTCGTTCGTCGCGTGGATGGCTTTGGGGGAGGCAAATTCGGCAAGGCCGCCGATCCGTTCATGGTCAGTTGCTCGGACGAAGGACAAGTCGAAATTCCCTCGCTGCAATTGTTGGAAGGATTGTCGCCGAACCGCATCTCAGACCGTAATGACATCCGGACGCGACTCGATGCGACCGTCCGGCAACTCGACCGTGCCGGTCTCTCCGAATGGGATCGCTCTTATCAGCGTGCCTATGGGCTAATTACAAGTCCTCAAGCCCGAGCGGCCTTCGATCTGACGCAAGAGTCTCAGTCGTCCCGCAATGCCTATGGCCGGACGACGTTTGGTCAAAGCTGCCTGCTCGCGCGGCGGCTGGTCGAAGCGAACGTCCCTTACATTCAGGTCAATTGGAGCGAGTACGTCGAGTGCATGACTCCGAACTGCGACTTCGGTTGGGACACGCACATCTACAACTTTGAACTGCTGCAAGACATGCACGGCCCGATCTTTGATCGCGCGTTCGCGGCGTTGCTCGACGATCTCGCCGCGCGCGGCTTGGCTTCGTCCACTCTGGTCGTGGCCATGGGTGAGTTCGGTCGGACACCGCGCATCTCGAATCGAGCGGCCCGCGATCACTGGCCGAACTGCTACTTCTCGCTCTGGTCCGGTGGTGGTGTTCAACCTGGACGCGTAATCGGCGCGAGCGACAAATACGCCGAAGCCCCGATCACCACCGCCATCACGCCGCGCATGGTTGGCACGACGATCACGGAACTGGCGGGCCTTGATGCACAAGCTCGCGCCGAACTGCGAGTCTTGGATGGCGGCACGGTCATTCAAGAATTGCTGTGAGTCCGAAAGGGTTCGCCGACGGCACACCGCGTGTGGAATTGCGGTCGTCTGCCACGACTCCGTCTATAGGTATTGCACATGCACTGGCAGCCCGTTGAAAAACGAAGAGCACGTGGCTCGCGTGCCTCAGACTCCCGTTGGAACAAGATGCGTGCCGCGTACTTGACGGCGATGTTTCAACAGACGGCTCTCTGCGGATCAGCTCGGCGTTGCTTCGTATACGTCATCGGATTGTCGGGGAGACTTGCCCACAAGGCCGCGTGTTGCGGCCAACGGTCTTCGTCAGCGTGTCTCCCAAATCTTCGCGAGCCAGCGCGGCGAGAGACTGCAAGCGTGCGACGATCTCGGGATGGAAAGCCGCGACATTGTTGGTTTCACCGAGGTCAACATCGAGATTGAACAGCGCGAGGCCGATCGTTTCGACGCGATAGCCATGACGACTCGCAATGCCACGAATGCCCGACTGTTCGATCGCCACCGGCGCGAGCTTGTCGAAATTCGACGGCTTACCTCCGCGTCCTGGTTCGGCCGCTGTAGTGAGGTAATCGTGCGGCAGATGCAGCTTCCAAGCACCGGCGCGAACCGCGTGCAGTTCATCGCCCGAGTAGTAATAGAAGCTGTCGCGCGGCTGCGCGTCAGCCTGGCCGAGCAACAGTGGAACGAGGTTTTGTCCATCGAGTTGTTGATCGGGCAATGTGGCTCCCGTAATGCGCGCCAACGTGGGGAGCAGGTCGAGCGTGGAAGCCAATTCGCGACACACGCGCCCCGCTGGAACACGACCTGGCCAGCGCATCAAACAAGGGACGCGAACACCCCCTTCAAACGTGGTCAGCTTCCCTTCCCGCAGCGCACCGGGCGATCCCGCGTGTTCGCCATAGGACAGAAACGGGCCATTGTCCGAAGCGAAGATGACCAGCGTGTTGTCCTCTAACTTAAGCCGCTTCAACGCATCCAGAACTTCGCCGACGCCCGCGTCGAGTTCCTCAATGACATCGCCGTAGAGCCCATTCGCCGAACGTCCGCGAAATTTGTCCGAAGCAAAGATCGGCACGTGCGGCATGACATGGGGAACGTACAAAAAAAACGGTCGCGTCGAATTCTGCTCGATGAACCGAATCGCGTGGTCAGTGATTCGGCGCGTGAATTGTGACTGGTCGGGGTCGGTCTCGATGACCTCGGCTTGACGAATGAGCGGCAAGCCGGGGATGCCTCGTATGACAGGATGGAGCGGGCCGTTGTCGTTTGAGTACGGGATGCCGAAGAATTCATCGAAGCCGTTGCGCGTCGGCAGGAACTGGGCGTGATGTCCGAGATGCCATTTGCCGAAGCAGGCTGTGGCGTAGCCGCGATCATGCAGCATCTCGGGCAGCAACTGCTCGTCGGCTGCGATGCCATTCGAGCTGGTGTGATTCAACGCGCCTGCCATCCCGACTCGATTCGAGTAGCAGCCCGTCATCAAGGCCGCTCGCGAAGCCGTGCAAACGGGTTGAGCCACATAGAAGCTCGTGAACCGCGTCCCTGCCGTCGCGAGGCGATCCAAGTTCGGTGTGCGAATCTTCGTCGCGCCGTAACAACCGACATCGCCGTAACCGAGATCGTCGGCAAACAAGATGACGACGTTGGGACGCTCGGTTGGTATCACTGCGGCGTTTTTCGCAGGACTCTCAACGCCAACCGCCTCGCGACCGAAGCCGATCCCCACGGCTAGCACCGCCAGCACGAAGACACGGCTCGTGGCGAGGGCAACGGCAACGAACTGACTCAGAACGCTCATCGCGAAAGTCTTTCCTAAAGTACACGCGGGCTTGATGAAGCTCATAGGACGAATCGAAGTCGAACGGATCGAGTGGCAAGTTACAAGTGGCCGCGCGAGTAGTCCTTGGAACGCGGTACCCCGGTACCGCCGCGGCTTGCGGCAAAACCGCCTTTCTTGGCTGGCACGTTTGACTGCAAGGCAGGGCCAAGGTGGCTCCGCCACAGGGGAAGGCGGCACTGAGGTGCCGCACTCCAAGGATTTATACCTCGCGCGGCGGAGAATGAGGCTCACTCAATTAGCCGGAACGCGCTAGCGTCCGGTTCGAGAGAGAGACGATTGAATTCCGAACCGGATGCTAGCGCGTTCCGGCTGATCTCTCGACACCTCATTTTCCACCGCACAGAAAGAATCGGTTTGGGCCGCGCGAGGTAGAGCTGCGGCTTTGATCCTTATCGCTGGGCGATGACTTCGCAGAGGCGGACGCCGAACTTGCCTTCGACCACGATCACTTCGCCGCGCGCGACCAAGCGACCGTTGGCGAGAATGTCGATCGGTTCGCCTGCGGCTTTATCGAGGGAGAGGACCGAGCCTGCTCGGAGTTGCAGCAGTTCTTCAATCGTCACTTCAGCGCGACCGAGTTCGAGCGTGACATCGAGTTCGATATCACCGAGTGACTCCAGCGATAGCCCGCTCGGCACTCTTGCGGTTGGCGTCAACGCGGCGGGGACCGGCTCGAAGGGTGCGAACCGGAAGGCTTGACCGGTGGAATTGGCAACGTGATTCGGTGCGTCCAAACTGCCGTCGCGGTTGGAGAGGACTTCGGCCAACTGTTGCTCCGCCTGACGCAGTCGTTCGTCGGCGGAGAGAGCGTTGCCGGGCCAACTGAACTCATCGAGACCGTTTGAATCGGTCAACTCCGGGAACGCGGGATCCGTGAAGGCGGTGTTCTGCAAGTGTTGCACGTCACCAGGCCCCAGCGGTTCGCTGGAGACGACATCAGATCGAACGGATGTCGGCCGTTCGCGGGCGGCACGCAGCAACGCTTCGATCTCGTCGGTTCGGAGCGGCTTTTGAGCAGGATGACTCACGAGGGGACTCGGAAACGGAGGGGCAAAGTGCGATGAGTGCGGCGGCGGATATATGCCGCCATCGAGGCTTCCGTCAATGCGTCTGCGCGTGACTCCACGTATACTCCCGCCCTCGCACAGTCGAGGTTGAATGGTGGCGGACTACCTACCACAGGCCTGCCACCACTCGCAGATTTTTCGCAGCCACTACTGGAGCACGACATGGCCAAGCAATACATCCTGACCGTGCTGGCATCGAATCGAACCGGCATCCTCGCCGCACTGGCGAATGCCCTTGATGAACTCGGCGGGAACACGCTCGATGTCAGCCAGGCGGTGATTCGGCAGTTCTTCACGATGATCGTCGCGGCGGAGTTTCCCGAGGACCGCGATCCCGAAGTGATCGTCGATCATATTCGCGCGGTGTGCCGTCCGTATGGTGCCGAGGTCTCATTGAAAGACCCGTCGGACGAAGAGGTATTCGAGTCGGCGGACGAACCGGTGGACAAGCAGCGCTACGTGCTGACGATCGCGGGGCCGGATCGCCCCGGCGTGTTGCGGTTCATTGCGCATCGGCTGGCTCAGTACGGCATCGGCCTCGTCGATTTGCAGGGACAGCGCTACGAGGTGGATCGAACGTTTCTGTTCTCGATGGAGTTGGATGCTCCGCTCGGGATCGACGCGCTGCAACTGCGACGCGAACTGGAAGGCGAGTTCGCGCGGGATGGCATTAACGTCTCACTGCAACACCGGCGCGTCCTCGCGGCACTCGCTCATCCAGAACCGATGGGATTCAATGTCGAGTCACAAGGTTGAAGAGCAGGAGTCAGGGAACAGGAATCAGGAGTCAACCAGAAGCCGCAGACTGGTCTCCATTCGGCACGCCCCCGCTGCCTGTTTTTTCGATCCACGGTCCACCACCACGATCCACTTCTTCCAAAGGCATCCGCTCCAATCATGGAACACGGCACCAGTTTCTTTTCCGCGTTACAGCAACTGCGACAGTTGCCGCTCGACGTGCGCACGATCACGCTCGGGATCAACGTTTCAGACTGCCACGATCGCAGCTTGCACGTGCTGTGCGACTCGCTCTATCAGCGGATCGTGACCAAAGGGGCGAGGTTGGCGGCGGTTTGTGCTGAGGTCTCGTCACTACTCGGCGTCCCGATCTTGCAACAACGGTTGAGTGTCACACCGATCGACCGCGTGGCTCAGGGACTCGACGCGGATGATCTCGTGAACATCGCCCGCACCTTGGATGGAGCGGCTGCCAATCTGCACATCGACCGGATCGGTGGCTTCGCGGCGGATGTTCAGCACGGGATGACATCGAGCGCGAAACAGTTGATCGCGAGTCTTCCCGCCGCACTGTCGCAGACCGAACGTGTCCGCGCGGCGGTGCATGTCGGGACAACGGAGAGCGGCGTCAACATGGAGGCGATTGCGCTGTTGGCTCACACGCTGCTGGCAACTTCGGCGGCGACCGCGCATCGCAACGGAGACGCTTCAGCGAAGCTGGCCATTTTGGCGAACGACTCGACCGGACATCCGCATCTGACGGGAGCGTGTCTCGGCGACGGCTGGGGCGATCTGGTCATTCACGTCGGTGTGGGTGCGGCCGCGATTATTCGACATGCACTCGAACAGCAGCGGCTCGAAAACCCGAACGCACCGCTGCACGAATTGGCTGCCGTCATTCAGACCGCCGCGTTCCAAGCGACGCGGACGGCGGAGCTGGTTGGTCGTGAAGTCGCCACGCGATTGGGTGCCGAGTTCGGGAGTGTCGATGTCACGCTCGCACCAACACTGCGTCCGCGCGATAGCGTTGTGGACCTGCTGCCGCTGATGGGGATCGAACGTGTCGGAGCACCCGGCACCGCGACGGCGCTCGTGCTGCTGCTCAATGCGATTCGAGCCGGTTCCGCGTTCGCGTCGTGTGCGGCGGGAGCCTACTCGCGCATCATGCTCTCGGTCTTGGAAGACGCTTCACTCGCGGAGGCAACGCAATCGGGCACGCTCACGTTCGACCAACTCTGCATGGCGGCCAACGCCGGATCGAGCGGCCTCGATCTGATCTGCCTCGCCGGAGACACCGACGCCGCCACGCTGGCCGCGATCATCGCCGATCAGGTCTCGTTCGCGGTCCTCAATCGCCGACCGTGTGCGGTGCGACTGATCCCGGTCCCCGGTAAGGAAGCGGGCGACGCCGTGAGCTACAGCGGCATGAAGAACGACGCCGTGATCCTGCCCGTGCGCGGCGCTGGCCTCGCGACAAAGTTCATCGAACGCGGCGGTCGATTGCCGCCGGTGAGATGATTTTTGACGTTTCCGACAGAAGTCTGGTGAGCCGGGTGCCGTGAGGCCCCGGGTTCTTCGCCTAGAACTCCGGGGCCTC
>JAYTXB010000143.1:0-2124 GCA_043743205.1 Schlesneria sp. | reverse complement strand
TACATCAGCCGCAGGGCGCTAGCCCCGGTTCGATTTCGCTTAACCGGGGCTAGCGCCCTGCGGCTAATTTCTGCGGGCCAACAGGAATGGCGGAGTGCCCAAAAAGTCAAAAAGAGGTGAGCCGGGTGCAGGCGAGCGGGGCCGCTTCGCCGATGCTTCACGACATCACTCTCGCGGTTAGTCGGGAACAATCACCAACCAATCGACACCAAACCGGTCGGTGACCATGCCGAAGCAGGGCGACCAGAACGTCTTGCCGAGCGGCATCTTGACTTGGCCGCCATCGGCGAGAGCGGCGAATGCGCGGTTCGCCTCGACCTCCGTTGCAACCTTCAGCGAGAGACCGAAGCCCTCGAACTTCGATTGGTCGTTGCAACCGTCAGACGCCATTACCGTACTGCCGCCGACGCGAAACGTGCTGTGCATGATCTTGTTTTCAAAACCCGGTTGCAGCACACCGGGCGGCGGCGGAGCAGGACTGTCTTTGAAGAGCATGACAAACTCGATCTGGGCACCGATGGCCAACTTGTAGAAGTCCAATGCCTCTTGGCAACGACCGGCAAAGTACAAGTACGGTTGAATGAGCGTGTCGGACATGTTGGTTCTTTGAGTCAGGAGTGAGGGAAAAGCACTTTGAGTGTGAACTAATGTATTGTCGTCGTTGTGGCCGGTCTCCTGACCGAGCCACCTTCGCGACGGAAGGTCTCCCGAATGGCCAATGGGCGTTGTATTGGAAACTCTTCCGGTTGTTCAAAAAGGAGACCTACGGTCCCACCGTGTGGCTCGGTCAGGAGACCGGCCACAGCGCGTCACGCAAAGTAGTCGTTCGGGGAAACCTCGAATCGACATCGTTCTTAAAGTTTTTCAGAGATTTCTCGGAGACGCCGTTCGAGGAAGCGTCGCTCTGGTGCTTGCGTCGCCAAGTCGAGTGCTCGCTGGTAGTGGATGCGAGCCTCCTCGATTCGTCCCAGTCGCCGACACAGGTCGGCTCGCGCCGCGTGAGCAAGGTGATAGTCGCCGAGGTCGCCGCGCTTCAGACATTCGTCGATCAAGTCGAGTCCGGCCTGCGGCCCATCCCGCATCGCAACGGCGACCGCGCGGTTGAGTTCAACAATCGGTGATCGCTCGCCCGACAGCAGCACATCGTACAGCGCGACAATCTGATTCCAATCGGTCGCGGTCGCCGAGACCGCATCGGCATGAACGGCCGAGATCGCCGCCTGTACTGAGTAGCCGCCGACCTGTCCCGTCGCGAGCGCTCGCTCGACCAACGACTTGCCTTCGACGATCAACGCTCGGTCCCACAGCGAGCGGTCCTGCTCTTCCAACAAGACGACATCGCCCGTCGGCGAGCTGCGCGCCAGCCGCCGCGATTCGTGCAACAACATCAGCGCGAGCAACCCGATGACCTCGGTATCCGGCAACAGTTTGACGAGCAATCGCACCAACCGAATCGCCTCGCCCGACAAGCCCGGCCGCGTGAGCGAATCGCCAAACGATGCCGAGTAACCCTCGTTAAAGACCAGATAGATCACGGCCAGTACCGAATCCAATCGCTCCGGCAAATCGGCGACGGTTGGCACGACATACGGAATCTTCGCGTCGCGAATTTTCCCCTTCCCGCGCACGATCCGTTGAGCGATCGTCGCCGGTGCGGTCAGAAAGGCACTCGCGATCTCTTCGGTCGTCAGCCCGCACACCTCACGCAACGTGAGCGCGACCTGAGTGCTCGCCGATAACGCCGGATGACAACAAGTAAAGATGAGCCGCAACTGATCGTCTTCGACGTTGTCCTCGTCATCATTCTCACCGCTCGCGCGATCAGCCACCGATCGAGAAGCCCGCTCCTCCTCATTCCACTGCCGAGCCAAATCCTCAACCGACGCATCAAACCGCGCCCGTCGCCGCAGCGTATCAACCGCCTTGAATCGCCCCGCCGACACCAACCACGCACGCGGATTCGCCGGAATGCCGTCTCGCCCCCACTGCTCAACCGCTGCCGCGAACGCGTCCTGTAAGGCCTCTTCCGCCAGATCGAAGTCTCCCAGCATCCGCACCAACGTGGCAAATACGCGTCGCGCTTCGGCTCGATAGACACCTTCGATTGATCGCACGACTTCCGAG
>JAYTXB010000142.1:0-1747 GCA_043743205.1 Schlesneria sp. | reverse complement strand
TCACGACATCATCGACGACCGGATCGACGTGGTGACGCGCGGGCTGATGGGACTGACGGTCACGTGCGCCCGCTGCCACGATCACAAGTACGACCCGATTCCGACCGCTGACTATTACTCGCTTTACGGCGTCTTTCGCAGCACGACCGAGCCACTCGTGCTGCCGTTGTTCTCGCCACCCAACGACACGCCCGACTACCGCCGCTTTACTGCCGAGCTTTCGCTCCGGCAACAGAAGCTCGACGACTTCGTGAAGCTCAAGCATTCGTCACTCGTCGAAGGAGCACGCACGCGCGTCGGTGAGTATCTGCTTGCGGCGAAAGCAGCCAACGAGAAACCGGCCACCGATGACTTCATGCTGATCGCCGATCCGGGTGATCTCAACCCGGCCATGATCGTCCGCTGGCAAGCGTTTCTGGGGAAGGTTGAGGGTGGGGAGCAGAAGAGGGGATCGAGCGAACATCCTGTCTGGGGGCCGTGGTTGGAGTTGGCCTCGCTTAATGATGCACGATTCAAAGCTGAAGCCGCGTCCCTGTGTGAGCAGTTCACTACTGAAAGTCTTTCTTCACGTCGCGTCGCGACAGTCGTCCCCTCTCCTCCGTCCTCGGGGGAGAGGGCTAGGGTGAGGGGGCCGAGCGTCGAGAACGCTGCCATTCGTGAAGCCGCTTCTTCCTCTACCACTCAACCCTCAACCATTCCGACTCAACCCACGTCCGAACGCCCCTCTCACCCTAACTCTCTCCCCCCCAAAGCGGGAGGCGAGGGGACAACGCGGGTGAACTCGCTCGTGACGAAAGCGGTCTGTGGCTCGCTGCCGCCTCAATCGTTGAACGAAGTCGCGGCACGTTATGGCGAGCTGCTGAAGTCGATTCATTTGAAGTGGCAAGCCGCGTTGCGTGAGGCCGTGATCCTCAAGCGGCCCGCGCCGAAGAGATTCGATGACCCCGATGAAGAAGAGCTGCGGATCGAGTTGTACGGGGAAGCGGCTCCCGCCAACGTGCCGCTCATTTTTGGCTGGGGCTTTCTGTCGCTGCTGCCGGATCGCGCGTCGCAGGGCGAGTACCAAAAGGTTTTGAAAGAGGTCGAGCAGTGGTTGATCGGTGGTCCCGGTGCGCCGCCGCGCGCGATGGTTCTCAACGAGGGTGAGCTGTTCGATCCGCACGTCTTCTTGCGCGGAAATCCGCACCGACTTGGCGACGCGGTGCCGCGTCAATTCTTGTCGGCCATTGATCGCCACCAGCGAATGCCGTTTGTGCGGGGAAGCGGCCGGTTGGAGTTGGCTCAAGCCATCGTCGATCCCTCGAACCCCTTGACCGCGCGCGTGATGGTCAATCGTGTCTGGCAACATCACTTTGGCGCGGGACTGGTTCGCACGCCCGGCGACTTCGGCATGAGAAGCGACCCGCCCACGCATCCCGAGTTGTTGGATTGGCTCGCGCGGGAGTTCGTCGGTGAGAAGCTAATGCCACCCACTCGCGCGTGGTCTCGCAAGCGACTCCATCGGCTCCTCCTGTCGAGCCGCGTTTATCAGCAATCGAGTCAGCCGCCGTGTCACTCCGAGACCGATCCTGAGAACCGACTGTTGAGTCATGCGAATCGTCGGCGACTCGATTTTGAGGCGACTCGCGACGCGCTGTTGTTCGTCACCGGACGGCTCGATGATCGACTCGGTGGTCCGTCGCGACCGATGTTGGACGGAGGCTTTCATCCTCGACGCACGCTCTACGCGACACTCGACCGGCTCGAC
>JAYTXB010000141.1:0-2361 GCA_043743205.1 Schlesneria sp. | reverse complement strand
TGTCAGGCACCGCGCGTCGATGAAGGCCGTCGCGACGCACTCTACGAGTTGGAACTGGCGTTCGAGCAAGTCCCGTCCGAGGGGCCGGTCCCGCCGTGGTTGGTCGATCGCGTTTTTCGCCATCTGCTGGTGGACCTCACGGGCAACACGCATCGGGCAGAGTTTTGCATCGACAAGCTGTACTCACCCGATCATGCGAACGGCCGACTTGGCTTACTGGAGTTTCGTGCGTTCGAGATGCCGCCGCACGCACGCATGAGTTTGACCCAGCAGTTGCTGGTGCGAGCCTTCGTGGCGTGGTTCTGGGAATCGCCCTATCGACAACCGTTGGCACGCTGGGGAACGGCTCTGCACGACCGGTTCATGCTGCCTCATTTTCTGTCAGCCGACCTGCGTGACATCCTGCGCGATCTGCGACAGGCGGGGTTCGCATTTCAAGACGAATGGTTTGCGCCTCACGTGGAGTTTCGTTGTCCTCCGATTGGTGAGATTTGTCAGGCCGGGATCACCCTCGCACTGCGACAGGCCATTGAACCGTGGTATGTACTGGGGGAAGAGCCGGGAGCAGGTGGCACCGCGCGGTACGTCGATTCGTCCCTCGAACGCATGGAAGTCAAAGTGACCGGCTTCGACGCGAGCCGCTTTGCCGTGACCTGCAACGGTCGCAAAGTTCCTTTACAGGCGACGGGCACTCCCGGCGAATATGTGGCGGGGGTCCGCTATCGGGCTTGGCAGCCACCGAGCTGCCTGCATCCGACGATTCCCGTTCACGCACCGCTGGTGTTTGACGTGGTCGATGTTTGGCAGAGTCGATCGGTGGGAGGCTGCCAATATCACGTCGGCCACCCTGGCGGATTGAACCCCGCGACCTATCCGATCAACACGCTGGAGGCCGAAAGCCGCCGGGCGTGTCGCTTCCTCAAAATGGGGCATACCGGTGGTTCGCTCGTTGTCGTTGACGAAACGCCGCAGTCCGACTATCCGTGTACGCTCGATCTGCGCCAGCCCGCTCGTGCGGGGTTGGTCTGACTTTGAGCAGATTGGTGTTTGTCTGCGAGACCGTCTCTGAGAGCGGTGTGCGTCCCGGCCTCCGCTGCCCAGCAAGGTTCAGGCGACGGTGATTGATTTCCCTTATCCAATGCAGGTTTTGAACGGTGCGCTCCTCATCGTTCCGATCGCAAATAACGACGAAATGATGCCGACGATTTCGCGCCCGTTTGATGACTTGTGGAAACAGTACCGATGTCCCGACGCAGTCTATGACGAGGCGTTCGCGTCACCGGGATTGTTGCGCCCGCATTGGAGTGATTTGCGAGAAGGCTTGCGGAGCTTTTCGCGCGAGGAGCTTTCGCGTCGGACGGTGCAAGCCGAACGATTTCTGAACGACAACGGCGTGACATTCGATGTCTTTCGTGAACAGAAAACTCAGCAGCGACTTTGGCAACTCGATCTGATCCCCATGATCGTCCCGGCCTCGGACTGGTCTCAGTTACAAGTCGGTTTGGATCAGCGGGCGCGCCTGCTGGAAGCCATCATTGATGACATCCACGGTCCGCAGCGCACGCTGAAAGAGGGGATGTTGCCGCCTGCCGTGGTGTTCTCGCACCCGCAGTTCTTTCGGCCATTCGTCGGCCTGCACGCCCGCAGTACTCGTTCAATGATCGTCTATGCGGCGGAGTTGGCTCGCGGTCCAACCGGCCAGTGGTTTGTGATGGCCGATCGCGCGGATGCTCCTGTCGGAGCGGGCTTCGCGCTCGAGAATCGGATCATCACGTCTCGCACGGTGCCGCAACTCATGCACCGACAACCGGTGCGGCGACTGGCGACCTTTTTCCTGCGGCTTCAAAATACGCTGAAGGAGTTGGCGGCCAAACGGTCGGACAATCCGCGCATCGTGCTGCTCAGTTCCGGCTCGGCGAGTCCGTCTTATTTTGAAGACGTTTATTTGGCGGGCTATCTCGGATACACGTTGGCTCAGGGTGCTGACTTGGCGGTGCGTGACGAGCGTGTCTTCCTTAAAACGTTGGCAGGACTGCTGCCTGTGGATGTGATTCTGTCTCGCGGAACCGATCGCGGGATTGATCCGCTGGAGTTGGGAGGCAACTCACGGCACGGTGTTCCAGGACTGCTGCAAGCCTTGAGGAAAGGGACCGTGAGCATTGCCAATATGCCCGGTTGCGGTTTGATTGAGGCCCCCGTCTTGATGGCTTTTCTCCCCACGCTGTGTCAGCGACTCTTGGGTGAGGAACTCCGGGTTGCGTCGATTGCGACGTGGTGGTGTGGCGACGAGCTTGCTCAAAAGTATGTCGTCGAGCATCTCGACCAACTCGTCATCAAGCCCGCATTTGAAGCGAGCGGCGG
>JAYTXB010000140.1:0-1682 GCA_043743205.1 Schlesneria sp. | reverse complement strand
GCCGGGACGATCGTGCGCGTTGGCTTCCGCCAGCGCGAGCCATAACGCCCGTTCGTAGTCACCCAAGCACCACGGCTTCGCGATGAACTCACCTGATGCACCGAGCGACCCGAATCGCTGGTCGTCGAAATAGTTTGGCACTCCGTCGCGCGCCACCGCTTCGCGTTGAGCGACGATCTCGTGCGCGGCCCCGTGCGTCAGGTTCCGCATCACAATGTGAAAGCGGTTTGCCGCGATGTCGTGTGGTCCGAAGGCTCGATCCGACTGGCCTTGGTAAGCGAGCGTGAAGTGCTCTTGCTTGAGATCGTGTCGCGGCCCGCGCTGAATCGTGACCCACTGCCGCGTGACGGCGTGCTTGTCCTTCAACCCGCCATAGCTGATCGCGTGGCGCGGAATGTTCCAGCGCGCGGCTACCGCCGTGATCGCTTCGGGCGTTCCGAGCGACTTCTTCGTCAGCAGGTACACGGCAAACGAACCGCCGCGCAACGGAAAGTCGCTCAGCTCTTCGACCTCAAAATCATCCGGCAGGCTCTTCAGTTTCATGCGGGCAGGTTAGCAGGGGACATGCGGCGTCGAAAGTGGATCAGCATCGACGCAATGCCTCACTTCTTCGCTTTGCCTTGCCCTGCGCGGGGAAGTGGAGAACCGGTGGCACCTTGTTGGGCATACTGGCTGTCGCGAGCAGTCCAAAGCTCGACCAGTTCCTGCAGTTTGTCAGGGTGCTGCGCGGCGAGGTCGTGCAGCTCGGAACGATCGGTGGCGAGGTTGTAAAGTTCCCATTTCGAGTTGGCCCCGGCGGCAGTGATCTTCCAGTCACCGTATCGCAGCGCGCGGTTGTCTTGATGCTTGAAGAAGATTGGCTCGCCCGGGGGAGTGGCGTCACTGGTGAAAGTGGCGACCAGACTGCGCCCGGGGAACGACGGACGTGGTTCCCCGTTGAAGGTCGTCGGAGCGGTGAGTCCGGCCAGTTCGAGCAACGTCGGCGCGATGTCGATCAGGTGACCGGGCGTACGCCGGAGTTCACCGTGGGCTTTGATTCCCACTGGCCAATGGACGATGAGCGGCGTGGCGATCCCGCCTTCGTGCGTCCAGTGTTTGTGCTTGCGGAAGGGAGTGTTCGCCGCTGTGGACCAACCCGGGCCGAGACCGAGGTAACTCTTCGCCGAACCGAGTGGCGCGGTCGGATCGTGTTCGTCGCCGCGAATGATTTGCTCGGCACTCGCGCCATTGTCCGACGCGAAGAAGAGGAGTGTGTTGTCGAAGACCTGCATCGCGCGGAGTTGGTCCAGCACGTGACCGATCTCTCGGTCCATGCGGTCCACCATCGCCGCGTGAATCGCCATCTTGGTCGCTTGGAATTGTTGCTGCTCGGCGGAGAGGTCCGTCCACGGGACCGCTCGCCCCACTTCGCCCGCACCGATGCGCGCCTTCAGTCCCGCTTCGTCCACGTTCCATTTGGGAAACGTCTCTCGCTCGGATGCGGAGAGGTTTGCCGAGTGTAGGCCGAGTTCGCGCTGCCGCTGCCAACGTTGCTCGCGCACGATGTCCCAGCCCTCGCGATAGCGGTCGCGGTAACGAGCGATGTCTTCGGGGAGCGCATGCAGTGGAAAGTGCGGCGACGTGAACGCGAGGTAGAGGAAGAACGGCTCGTCGCGATGTTGCTGCTGGTGTTCGCTCAAGAA
>JAYTXB010000139.1:0-2002 GCA_043743205.1 Schlesneria sp. | reverse complement strand
GGTTTGGCAGAATCGCGGTCCTTCAACCGGACGACGCCTTGTAACTTGAGCAAGTATTCCACGGTCGCGGTCGTCACGTCATCAGCCGGATACCCGGCGAGCTTCAACGCCCACAAGCCGCATCCGGCGGTCGAGGAACCACCCCCGATATGCTCTCCTGCACGCAGTTCATCGAGTCGATCCGCGAAGTGGTCACGTGTGTGCTTGGCCTGCGCGGCCCTCCAGTCGAGATCGGCCGGAAACCCATACCGCTCCGTCTCGACACTCGTCAGCAGCGGCAGCGTCTGATGGTGGCAGGCAAAGCATTTCCTGTTCTTCGTCCAATTCGTCCCGGCCGTCGCCACGAGGTCTCGCCCGCGCTGAACGGCCGACCGAACGGCATCGACAGGTTGGACCGTGTCATCAGCGACGGCTGAACTGCAGAAGATGAACAAAGTCGCCACATTGGCAACCGTTGAATAACGAAGCCCTGTCATCATTGATTCCTCTCTCGTCACGGTGTTGCATGGGCAGACGTGGCCCTGCTCGGAAGAACTGATTTGGACCGTACGGTCTCCTCTATCAGCCTGTGGAAGAACGTAAGATGAGCACCTTGCCCGTCCCGCTTTCAACGCTCAAAACGGACGGCCGAGGAGGCCATCCTACGTTCTTCAACAGGCTGCCATGAGAACTCTCAATCAATCGCGCTCGACAACTCGGCACGCCACCGGCAAGTGATCACTGAAGCCGGTCGGATCGAAGTCCGCTTTGTCGGATGGACGGCCGAAGCGGCGCGGGTGGCCGTTGCGATCGAGATGCTCGGGCAGGCGAACGATCTCGACGCTGTGTTCCTTCACGCGCCACGGTGACTCGTCAGTGAAGAAGCCTCGGTTGACGAGCAACTGGTCGAGCAGATTCGGCTCGCCCCCGAACGCGAACGTCCCGCTGCCGTCAGCCATCAGTGGCCAGGTCAGATTCAAAAGGTACGGTGCCTCGGCCCGCTTCGATTTGACCAGTCGATCCTCGCGCTGGCCAAGAGCGTACTCGGTCATGGAGCGGTGGAACGGCTCGTCGTTGAAGTCGCCCATCACGAGGACCGATGGTTCAGGGTCAGTCGGCTTCTCCTTCAAGACCTCGCGAATTCGTTGCAGCCAGTACGAGAGCGTCTCCCCCGCCAGCATGCGATACGGTTCGGATTCGTACTGCCCGCCGCTGCGAGACGGCCAGTGGTTGCCGATCACCACCAGACGGTTCTTCCCCGGCTTCGTGTAGAAGCTGGCCTGAAACAGGTCGCGAGTCCCCGTTCGTCGCAGGATGGTGTGCGAGAACGTTTCCTTCGCCTTCCTCGTGAACTTGCCCGCGTCGTAGAGGTACGCGACATCAATCCCGCGCTGGTCGGACGTGTCGTGATGAGCGACCTTGTAGTTCCGCCCGAGTGGCTTCAGCGTCGCGACCAGTTGCTCCAGCACCCCTTGGTTTTCGACCTCGCACAGCCCCAGCAAGTCCGGCCCCGCCCCGCCGTTCATCGACGAGATCACCTTCACCAACTGAGCCAGCTTCGTGTCGAGCACCGCCGGCGTCCAACCCTTCAGCTCCCCCTTGAGCTTCGCCGCCAGCCACGGGATGCGATTCGGATCGCCCTCGACCGAGAACAGGTTTTCAACATTCCACCACGCGACAAAGTATTCGGTCATGAGTTGGTTCCTTTGGGAGTACTCCGGCTCGACGGAGCTTTGGTTCGCGGCGGAGCCGCTTTTGCAATCAAGCGAGCTGCCTGTCGGACAAGACAATATCGGGACCGATCGGCTGATTCCAAAGGCTGCGCCAAAATTCCAAAGCTGCCGTCGAGCCGGAGCACTCCCAAAGTTGGCGGCATTGCCGCCGATCCTTGAGTACCATCGTCCGAAGCATGTGCTACTGGTTTGGTTGCTCACCTTTTCCGGAGACCGCTTCGATGACGAACCGCCTGATGTTCGGACCCGTCTGCCTCGCGCTGGCGTTGAGTTTCGTGAGACCGCTCCCC
>JAYTXB010000138.1:0-6190 GCA_043743205.1 Schlesneria sp. | reverse complement strand
GGGTTCCAGTGCCTGCTTCATCGACTTCGATCGAGACGGATGGCTCGATTTGTTCGTCGCCAACTATGTCGATTATGGTGACCGGGCTTGTACGCGTGTTGGTGGCGGTGGTCGGGACTACTGTGGACCGCATTTGTTTCCGGGGACCGCAGCGCGGCTGTTTCGCAACGTGACTGGCGATCTCGTCGCGAATCGGTCCACGCTGTCTGTGGGTGCTGTTCCGAATGAGTCGGTTCGTTTTCAAGATGTCAGCCTTGAGTCGGGCATCGCCAGCAAGCGAGGCCCAGGGCTGGGAGTTGCTGCCGCAGACTTCAACGGCGACGGCTGGCCCGATTTGTATGTTGCCAACGATCAAGCGGCGAACTTCTTGTGGATCAATCAGCACAACGGCACGTTCCTCGACGAGGCCGTCGTGAGTGGCTGTGCTTATGACGCGCAGGGAAATGCCCAAGCCAGTATGGGTGTGGCACTGGGCGATCCCGATCACGACTCGGACCTCGACCTGTTTCTCACTCATCTGGATGGCGAGCGAAACACGCTCTATTTGCGTCAGCCGAGCGGAAGTTTTGAGGATGCGTCCAACACTGCGGGGCTGGGGTTATCCAGTGTGCCGTTTACCGGATTTGGGACCGCCTTTGCGGACCTCGATTTGGACGGTGACGAAGACTTGGTCGTCGTGAACGGTCGTGTCAAACGTCCCGAACTCGCGAGTCCAGCGACCGCGAAGCAGCGTTCGATCCCCGGTTCAACCGTGGACTTGCCAGCACTGCCAGTTGGCGATTTCTGGTCGTCCTATCGACAGCGAGGTCAAATCTGGTTGAACGACGGCGAGGCCAAGTTCCAGGAATGGTTGGGGGAGAATGACGGGCTGCTGTCCTCGAAGCAGTTGTCGCGCGGGTTGGCAGTCGGCGACATCGACAACGACGGCGATCTGGATTTCGTGGTGAACCGCATCGGCGCGCGGGCCGCCGTTTATATGAATGAAGCTCCTCGTCGTGGACATTGGCTGGCGATTAAAGTCGTCGATCCGCAGCGTGGTGGTCGCGATGTTTACGGGGCCACAGTCACGGTCGTCGCGAACGGTCGCCGTTGGATACGATGTTTGCAACCGGGGTTGAGCTACCTCTCGTCTCATGCTCCCACGCTGCATGTCGGGTTGGGATCGGTCGATCAAATCGAGCGTCTCGAAGTGAAGTGGCCGGAAGGAACGCAGACGGATTATCCGGCGAACAAGGTTGACCGCGAATATGTCCTCGAACGAAAAGCCGACTGACCAGGTGAGCATTCCCTTCGTGACTGAGGTCCCTTCAAGCCACCTCGCTCGACGACGGTCGCGTGGCGGGATGATTGTCGCGGCGGGCGGACTCCTGTTGCTCGCGGCGACAGGGATTTGGGCGGCTGGAGAGTGGTGGCGCAGCGGCCGTCGCACGGTTCCAGTTCCGGTCATCGACTTCGGTGATGTTCGTCCTGCGGTGCGGCGTGCCATCGAGTCGGCACGACACGTTGTCGCAACGGAGCCGCAGTCCGGTCTCGCTTGGGGGCGGCTGGGGATGGTCTGCTCCGCACACGAGTACATCGTCGAATCGATCGTCTGTTTTGCAGAGGCCCAGCGATTAGATCGGTCGGATGTCCGTTGGCCGTACCTGCTCGCCGTGGCATTGGAGGGGAGCGACCCCGTGGCCAGTGCGATTGCCTACCGCGACGCCATCGCGCGTCGTCGCGCCGATTCGCGCGGCGGTGAGGCTGTGCTGCCACAACTCAGACTCGCTGAACTGTTATTGCAACTCGGCCAGCTCGATCAGGCGACGCCGTTGCTGAACGAGCTGGTGAGCGCCGTTCCGAATGACGCGCGCGTTCGCTTTCGCAGGGCTCAATTGCTGTTTCGGCGTGGACAGTTGACGGAAGCGCTGTCGCACGTGGAGGTCGCTCACGCAGCGGCACCGCGCCAGCGGATGGTGGCGGAGCTGCTGGCGCAGATTCGTCATGCCCTTGGTGAGACATCAACGTCGCCCGGCATCCGGCAGGAGGCTCCCGTCGTGGAGTCGCTGGAGACCGGCTGGCCTGACTCACTGCTCGAAGAAGTGCGGCGAATGCGACGCGACAGTTACTGGCGAGCTGCGCAGGCTCAGCTACTAATCGAACGGGGAGACATCGCAGGTGGCTTGGCGGAACTGGAACAAGCGGTGGCCGAGGCATCCGAGGACTGGACGCTGTGTGCCAAGTTGGCTCGTGCCTATCTGCGGGCGAATCGGCTGGACCAAGCGGAACAATGCTTGAATCGTGCTGTGAACCAGTTCCCGCGTGCGTTCGATTTGTTTCGGTTACGAGGCTCCGTGTGGCTGTTTCGCGAAAAATGGAATGAGGCTGTCAGCGACTACCGTCAGGCTCTCGCGTTCAAGGCGGACGACGCGGCCTCGCACGCGGACTTGGGTTTCTGTCTGCAACAGATCGGAGACATCGCGGGCGCGAAGCACGAGTTGGTCGAGGCCCTGCATCTGGATGGCCGTTTGGAAAGTGCCCGAATGCAGTTGGCCAACCTGCTCTTGGAACAGGGCGATGTGCGATTGGCACGGGAACATTTGGAAGTGCTACTGAAAACCAACCCGAATCACGCGGCCGCCCGTTCCGCTCTCGAACGGATCGCAGCTGAACTGTGAAAACAAAAAAGCGGCGGGGATTCGTGATCCCCACCGCCTGAAAGTTGCCATCGCTGCGGAATGGCTAGAACTCGCCGACAACCTTTCCGTCCGCCTTGGCACCCAGCGAGAGGAAGGTATTGGAGTCAATGTTCTGACTCAGGAACCGAACGGCACCATCCGCCATCAGGGCATGTGTTCCACCGGTGTGGAAGCTCGACATTCCCTCCCAGCGACAATTGGGGCAGTTGGAACCACCTGGGCCATCCACTCCATTGATCGGCTGCAATAATGTACTTGTGCCAATTTCCCAGCGCATGCCACGTCCCCCATCGGGGGCAACACCCATGTCTGTGGGACTGTTGGGACGATACCCGCGAACTTCACCAACAACGATCGTGTTCGACGTACCGTCGGTGATCGACGCGATGGGGCTATACCCGTTGAAAAACATGATTCCTTGCCCGGACAAATTCGTCGTATTGCCGATCGCCCACTGTTCGCGAGCGCGTCCCCCCGGCGGATCAGCGGAACCCCACATGCCGAAGTACGTCACCAACGCTCCGTCAAAATTGTTGCCACTGATCTTCCCGACTTGGGGATTGCTCGGGCATTCATAGGCGGGGAATCGCCGTCGGATGGCGGCAATGTTTTGAGCGACATCGTATCTCACATTGAAATCAATCGTCGAATACAGCGGTGCCTTGTCGATATACGGCAGGATAAACAGGAGGAAAGTTCCCGGACGGTCACCCCATTCGTTGTCAGTCCCAGCCAAGAAAGTCCTCAGATGATTTTCTCGCGGTGGGAACGTGCCGAAGGTGTCGTGATAGTTGTGCAGAGCCAAGCCAATTTGCTTGAGATTGTTCTTGCACTGCGTGCGGCGGGCAGCCTCGCGAGCCTGCTGCACAGCGGGCAACAAGAGTGCGATCAGGACCGCGATGATGGCGATCACGACCAGTAATTCAATCAGTGTGAAACCGAGCCGGAACTGCCGGCCCCTCAAAAACCGCTTCATGGGATTCTCCTAAAACAGGACGAAACAGAACTGCGGCAAACATTGCCGCACAGAACTGGATGGACTGGAATTGAAACCGTCGATACAGGGCTGCAGACAGCATCTAAAGGGTTATCGGCTATTGAGGCGACTCTGGAGAACTAACGTTGCGGGTTGAGCTTGCCAGAGCGGGGGCTTCCACACTGGGGCGATCTGAGCTGCGGGAAATGAATTCCAGAGAACTCAGTCTCCGTCATTTCGACTTCACGTCGATCACGACATTTTTGTTGTCGTCCGCCTTGGCTTTGACTTCGATCGTTACCGGAGTTGTATCTGCCGCTCCATACGACGGAGCGATCTCACATTGGGATGTTGTTGACGGACTGCTTCCATCCCCAGCCGAACCTTGCATCACATTGAAGGGGCACTTCACGACCACTTTATGGTGCCCGACCACCGCCCCGTTCTTGTTCTCCAGCCCCAGCAAAATGAACTTGCCGTCGGCAGAGGTGACGCCCGAAGACTGTGGCCCCTTCGTTCCTTTGTCGCGATCCGGGACAAACGACACCGAGATCCCGGCTCCCGCAGGCTGGCCATCAATAACGAGTTTCCCTTCGACAGAAATCAGCACGGGACCAGTCGGCGCACGGCCACAACCCATTGCGCAGACCAAACAAATCATTCCCACGCAGAACAGGACGAGGACTCTCATAGATAGGTTATTCCCAGTAAAAGTGAACGACAGCTTAACTCGGCCGATCATGACCACTCCGAACGCTAATCGGGCGGCAGGACTTTTTCAATTGAGAATGCCGATCTCAGTTGAAGTTCGCACCAAGTTCGTTGGCCAAACACCGGCCCATCGTTGAGTTTGAAGTCATTGCGAACTGGCTTCTCGGATCGTGAGCGCCGAGTTGATCGGCGGCGGCGGACAACGTTGCGTTTTCCCCTTGGGCCAGACGACTTCGATGGACTCGACCGCTTCGACGGCACCCAGCCCGAACAAGATTTCATTGGCGGGCGAGGAGAGGTAGCTCGACCCTCCCTTGAGTTGTCGAGTGAACGACCGGCCGTTGGCGACGACGGTGACGCGCGCACCGACGGCGTCACGGTGGGACATCACTCCGATCAAAGAGATTCGGAGCCAAGCTCCGTTGAGTGGCGACTCATTTCTCAAGACGGCGACCGGTTCGTTGGTGTGCGAGACCACCAGATCGGGCAGACCATCGCGGTCCAAATCTCCGCCAGCGACGCCACGTCCCAGATGCGGCGTGGCCATGTAGGCACCCGCCGTTCCAGCCACGTTTCGGAACCGCTTTCCTGCGAGGTTCTCGAACAGCAGCGGCAACTGAAGCACCGGAGAATTGGCTGGGTGATTCATGACGTGACCGTTGGTCGCAAACAGGTCTTCGTCACCGTCGAGATCAAAATCGAGGAACGTGGTCCCGAAGCCGACATGAACCGCTCCGACCGCAGTGATACCCGTCACGCCGCTCACATGCTGAAACCGGCAGTCTCCTTCGTTGCGATAGAGGGCGAAGCTTTGGTTCTCATAATTGGCGACCCATATATCCGGTAGACCGTCCCCATTGAAGTCCCCGATATCGGTCCCCATGCTCCCTTCGGCCTCGCCTGTTTCGCCAAACGCCGTACCGCTGAGCAGGCCGATTTCTGTGAAGCGGCCCTGACCATCGTTGCGGTACAAGAAGTTGGGCGTGGTGTCGTTGGCCACATAAAAATCGAGGTCTCCGTCGAGGTCCAGATCGGCGGCGAGCAGACCGAGTCCCTTGCCTCCCGCCACCAGACCAGCCTCAAGAGTGGCCTCGCGAAACGTGCCGTCTCCATTGCCAACGTAAAGCGAATCGGACAACGGCGCGAACGCCTTCGGGGCGCAAATCTCTGGTTGCCCTTGGACCAGGCAGGACGGGTGATTCTCGAAACTCCAATCGACATAGTTGGCGAGATAAAGGTCGAGTACCCCATCTCCGTCCACATCGCCCCAAGCCGCGCTGGTACTCCAAGAGCGGAGTGACAACTGTGCGGTCGCGGTCTCGTCACCGAACGTGCCGTCGCCTTGGTTTCGATAGAGCAGTAGTCCGCGATAGCCGGTAATCAACACGTCTGGAAAGCCGTCTGAATCGACATCACCGACGCAGGCTCCGTGCGAGTAGAACGGACAGGGACCGACACCGGCCGAGGCCGTCACCGCGATGAAATGCAGCTCGCCCTGATTACGGAAAAGGGCCGATGGCAATCCGACAGGCTCGGGCCTGGGAGAGAACTCACCGCCACCCGGCAAGAAGATGTCGAGCAAGCCGTCCTGATCAAAGTCGAGCAAGGCCACGCCTGTGCCGAGGCTTTCCAAAATGGCGTGATGCCCCGCCTCTTGACCGTTTCGTGGAGTGAACCGGACGCCGGACGCTGCGGCCACATCACGGAAGCGGGCCGTAGTGGGGAGGGCTGTTGACGAATCGCGATTCGCGGCTGGAACGGGGTTGTTACGAATCTGAGTGCGGGAGTCACAGCCGACAACCGACCACAGGACGGTGCAACAGAT
>JAYTXB010000137.1:0-2597 GCA_043743205.1 Schlesneria sp. | reverse complement strand
ATGAGGTGCGGTTCATCGACAGCGATGAGTTTCGCACGATCGCATCCGACGACATCCGACTGGAGGCGATGACAAGCGAGAGCCGTCCGCCAGCGGAGTCACATTCTCGATGGACACGTGATGAACCGCTGGCGTGTCTCGACGAAGCGTTGAGTGATCCGCTGTTGAGCGGCACTGAAGAACGCCATGAGTTCCGCCGGATGAACTACTTCAAGTTCGCGGCGAACCGGCTGAGGTCAGCGATCAATCCGCAACGGCCCGCGAAGCGAAGGCTGCTGGAAACTCAGCGACTGCTCAATGAGGCGACTGCGGTCCGCGACCGCATTATTCGGGCGAACTTGCGGCTGGTGATCTCCAACGCGGGGAAGTACTGCTCGCCCAGTTACAACTTTGAAGACCTCTTCAGCGATGGAGTGCTGTCGCTGATGGAGGCCGTGGATAAGTTCGACTATAGCCGTGGTTTTCGGTTCAGTACGTATGCGACGCACTGCATTCGTCGTGGCTTCTATCGTCGAATCGAGAAACATCAGAAGCAGCGCAAGCGTTTCCCGGTGACAGACCCCGAGATTCTGGGATCGGCTCCCGACTTAGCCGACGGGGACGAACAAATCGTCCAAGACCATCTGTTTGTCCGACGGCTGCTGAATCAGTTCGATGACTGTCTTTCCGAACGCGAACGCCAGATCATCGAAGGTCGATTTGGATTGGGAAACCGGGCAAGGCCACTCACGCTGCTCGAACTGTCGGGTGAGTTGGGTATCTGCAAGGAGCGAGTCCGCCAAGTCGAACATCTGGCAATCGAAAAACTGCGCACCGTCGCCATGCAGTTGATGAACTCCCCGGCAGATTCGAGCGAGGTCTTATCCGTATGAGTCTCACGCCGACTACTCAACTGCTCGTCGGTCTGGCGGGGGTTACGCTGTTGATGACCCTGTTGTGGTTGATCCAACGACTGACGAACGATGCTGGTGTCGTGGATGTCGGCTGGTCCGGAAGCCTTGGGATTCTCGCGCTCTTCTACGGCGTGACTCTGCCAGAGACTTCGCCTCGATCTTGGCTGGTCGTCGTGCTGGCCGCGATCTGGTCACTCCGACTGGCTACGTATCTGTTCTTCAACCGCGTTCTCGGCAAGCCGGAGGACGGTCGGTATCAGTCGTTGCGGGCGCGATACGGCTCGCGCGTGCAGACGTTCTTCTTCGGGTTCTTTCTGCTTCAAGGGCTGCTGGCGTGGATGTTCTCGTTGCCGTTCTGGTTGGCGATGCGGCGTGAGGGATTGGCGCTGGACTGGGCCGATAAGTTCGGTGGCGGACTATGGCTAACAGCGTTTGTCGGGGAAGCGGTCGCGGATTGGCAACTCGCTCGCTTTCGAGCGGACTCGTCGAACAAAGGAAAGACGTGTCGGAGCGGCTTATGGAGTGTGTCGCGTCACCCGAACTATTTCTGTGAGTGGCTGCACTGGTGGGTGTACGTCGTGATCGCCTGGCACTCGCCACTCGGTTGGACGACGTTGTTTGCTCCGGCCCTGATGTTGTTTTTTCTGTTCAAGGTGACGGGGCTACCTGCTACGGAAGCCCAAGCACTCCTCAGCCGTGGCGACGATTATCGCGACTATCAACGGACGACAAGTTCGTTCTTTCCGTGGTTTCCCAAGCGGGATCATCAGGTTCGGTGAGGACCGTCGCATCAACAACTGGCGGTATCAATCTGATGGTCTAGGTGAGCCGGGTGCCGTGAGGCCCCGGGTTCTTCGCCGAACAGTCCGGGACCTCACGGCACCCAGCTCACCAAACTCCGACAGTGATTGATGCGCCGGTCCTAAGGAAGCTTGAGTACGACGGGCCTCGTAGGGTGCGTGGAGTCTGCGAAACGCACCGAACAGAAATCGACAATGGTGCGTTCCGCAGACTCCACGCACCCTTACGTCTACGACCTCTGGTCACTCCAGAAAGATGGCTCCGCCACAAGCCAAGGCGGGACTGAGGTACCGCACTCCAAGGGCTGATCGCACGAATCGTCTGACGCCGGGATCACAATTTTCGCGAATCCAAATCGAGTTTTGAGTCGTAGAGACCGTACCAATGTCACTGGGAATTGAACTTACCGAGCGCGGGCTGCTGCCGGACTTTTTGGTTCGGTACGGGATGCGTCGTTTGTTGGCTGCTCGGATTCGCGAGGAGGTGCGAGCGGGTTGTGCTGGCTCGAGCAACCGGCATCGAGCGCTATTGGCAGAGCTGCGAGGCGGTCCCCTCGCGCTCCATGTTGAAGACGCAAACGCGCAGCATTACGAAGTTCCAGCCGCATACTTCAAGCATGTGCTAGGCCCCCGTCTCAAATACAGCTCGTGCCGGTGGCATGAGGGCGTGCAGGATTTGGCCGTTGCGGAAGAGGCGATGCTAACGATCACGTGTGACCGTGCTGAACTGACGGATGGGATGGACATCCTGGAGCTGGGCTGCGGTTGGGGATCGTTGACGTTGTGGATGGCGGAACGATTCCCGCAGAGTCGCATTCTCGCCGTCTCGAACTCCTCGTCGCAGCGCGACTTCATTCTCCAACAAGCCGCGTCGCGCGGGCTGACGAATGTCTCTGTCGAAACG
>JAYTXB010000136.1:0-7124 GCA_043743205.1 Schlesneria sp. | reverse complement strand
AGCCATCGCACCGGCAAAGCCGATCGCCATCAAGCTCATCACCCACGCTGCCACTCGCATCCTGAACCGCATCGTTCGTCTCCTGTTGAATCTCGTTTTGTCCGTCACGGCTACGCTCCGACAAGGAACTTGAAGCCTCCTCGCGCGGGGCGGCATTGGAACATAACGGCTGTCGCATCCGCAACCGCCTCAGCCCGCTTCTCTCGAAACCAAATTGCCCGGCCAGACCATTCCCGGATCGCCATCGACTCGACCTGCTCGCTCGGGTGTTCGAGATTCTCGGTTCACACGCAAGGCGAGGAAACGTGTCCCGTGAAATGCGAACAGGGGCTGAATACTCCTGTCACCCCCTTCATCCGTGGCCCGGCTTTGCATCCGTGCGATCTCTTCATTTGAGACAGGAGTGAATCGCACGGATGGCAGGGCCGGAGCACGGATGAGGCGAGCGGCAAAAAGAAATGTCTCTGTAGGATGGGCACTCTTGCCCGTCCCGGCTGGAAGACAGAAATCCGGACGGGCAAGAGTGCCAATCCTACATCGCGGTATGACAATTTCTGACGCTCGCCTAACAGCCTGTTGAAAAACCGTAGCTTGGACGCCTCGTCCGAGCGAAAACCAATTGGAAACGGACGGACGGGGCGTCCATCCTACGGTTTTTCAACAGGCTGCTAAGAGGCCGCGACGGGCGAAGAGTGTTCTCAGCGCCGCAGCGGTTGCTGATCAACAGTTGGTTTGGCGTGCGATGAAACAAGGCCTGCTGACAAAACAAAAAGGGTGCGAGACTAATGTCTCGCACCCTTCTGAAATTCAAACTTATCCCGTCCGACATCCAACAACTCAGCGATGTTGAGCCAAGTCGGTGGACTTCGTGTTGCCTGCCCAGTTCTTGGCGGGAGCAGGCGTCTTCGCACGAGCGATGACGGGCTTTTGGAAGCCGACCGCGATCACTTGTCGCTCGCGGGGTGAGACCGCTTTCGAGGTGATACGGCTGTCGAGTGGGAGCGTCTGTGGGCGATTGGTTCCTTCGATCGCGGTCCCCGTCGCGGCAGGCTTCTTGGCGGGGATCACGAGGTCCGCATCGCCAGCGTTGGAGGAGTCGGAAGCCGCCGAGTCACTCTTTTCAGAACCGCTCTGGTCGGTGTTAATTTTGTCGGTGTTGACCTTGAACGTGTCGCGAGTTCCGGACGAGGCTCCATCGGGACCGGTACGGGCCGGCGGGTTAGCGCGGAAGGTTCCATCATCGACAGCATCCGTGTTTGTTCCGTGGGCGGGAGTTCGAACGCTAGGTGTTGAGTAGCCTTCTGCGTCGATTCCCGATCCTGCTGGCCTTCGTGTCCCAGTGCCATACGGCTCACGGGCGGGGATTGAACTCCCGCTTCCGAGTCCATCGTTGGTTCGGGTGCGTGGTCGCGGTGTCGCATTGAACTCATCGTCGTAGGTTCGGCTGCGCGTTCCCGTGTGATCGCGCGGCGGAACGATGTTGAGTTGCCTTTCGATCGCTTCCAACCGACTTTCGACTCCGCGAGATTCCGTGCCGCGCGAGTAGTTGTTTGGATCGGCCACGGGGCTGAGGCCACCGGTCGGGACCGAGTTGGCGGTGCAGTTGCCGGAAGCACAGCCACTCGAACAGGTCGAGCCGCACGGAGAGCATCCGCAACTGCCGTAGGTCGAGGCATAGTACGACGACTGCTGACAGCTACTGCACCCGTTGGTCGCGTATCCGGATGAGTAAGCGGCGGGCTGATAGCTCGCCCCGGTGTAGCCCGAATAGCCTGCGTAGTACGGAGTGTAATAGGAGCGTTGCATACTCCCGACCGGCCCAAAGACCGAATCGTAGGCCCAAGGGATCACACCCGCTTCACTCACCGAGGGGCCACTCGTTCCAACGACACACGCCAACACCGCCGCAAACTTGGCAAGACGCAACATTTCTCGATCTTCCTATAAACTGAAGACATCCACTCGGGTGACAGTCTCGCGCGTCTCATCATCCCTGACGCCGACTGTCATAAGGAGCGGTATCCACCGCCGCAAATCGCCAACTCGAACCAGCTTCTCCAAAACGTTTGTACCGATGCCGCGCAACCGCTGTCAACGAAACCGTCTTCGTGACCGCGACAATTGTTTCTGCCTGATCCGACGATAGAATCCGCCCCTTCCCCTGTCCGCGTTTTGCGGTCAGACACCCACTTTGACCGGTCTTGTGAATGCCTGAAAACTCTTCGTCTACTGCATCAACTCTTTCCCCGCTCACCGCAGAGCCTCGTCGGGAAGAACTCATTCTGGTACTCGATTTCGGTGGCCAAACGGCGCAGCTCATCGCCCGGCGGGTGCGTGACCAGAACGTCTTTTGCCAACTCGTTCGGCACGACTTGTCGCTCGATCGGATTCGAGAACTCAATCCGAAGGGGCTGATTCTGTCGGGTGGCCCTGCGAGCGTTTACGACGCGAAGGCTCCCAAAGTCGATCCCGGTCTGTTTGAATTGGGGCTGCCGATTCTTGGCATCTGCTACGGGATGCAGCTCACCTGTCAAATGCTCGGTGGCAGCGTTCAACCGGGAGCGAAGCGTGAGTTCGGTCGGACCAGTTGCCAAGTGACGGGGATCGATCCGTTGGTCGAAGGTCTTCCTGCCACGATGACGGTTTGGATGAGCCACGGCGATCAGGTTCACGACGCCACAGGGCAGTTCGTGCAGTTGATGGGGACGACGACCTGTCCTTTCGCAGCCGTCAAACACCGGACGAAGCCAATTTACGGACTGCAATTTCATCCCGAGGTGACGCACACCGAACACGGTGGCCAACTGCTGGCGAACTTCGTCAAGCAGGTCTGCGGTTGCCAAGGGACGTGGCGCATCAGTTCGCTCATCGAACGCGAAGTGACCGCCATTCGTGAGCGTGTCGGGAACAAGCGTGTGATCTGCGGGCTGTCGGGTGGCGTCGATTCGTCGGTCGTCGCGGCGATTCTCTACAAGGCGATCGGATCGCAGTTGTCGTGCATTTTTGTGGACAACGGGCTGTTGCGCAAGGGTGAATCCGACAAAGTTCGCGACCGCTTTCAGAACCACTTCAAAACGGACCTCCACGTCGTCGATGCCAAGGATCGTTTTCTGGATGAACTGGCTGGCGTGACGGAGCCACAGCAGAAGCGAAAGATCATCGGCCGTGTCTTCATCGAGGTCTTTCGCAAAGAAGCCGAGTCGATCCCCGACGCACATTTTCTCGCACAGGGAACGCTCTATCCGGACGTGATCGAATCGGGAGCCAACGTCGATGGACCGGCCGCGACGATCAAGGCTCACCACAACGTCGGCGGCTTGCCAGAGCAACTCGGGTTCGAACTGATCGAACCGCTGCGTGACCTATTTAAAGACGAAGTTCGTCGGATGGGATTGGAGCTTGGTCTGACCGATGAACTTGTCTGGCGGCACCCGTTCCCCGGCCCCGGCCTCGGTGTGCGATGCCTCGGAACGCTCTCCGCCGAACGACTGCATAAGCTGCGTGAAGCGGATGCCATCGTGCTGGAAGAACTGCGTCGTGCGGGCCTCTACCGCAAGATTCAGCAGGCGTTCGCGGTCCTGCTGCCCGTTCAAAGTGTCGGCGTGATGGGGGACGGTCGCACCTACGAAGAAGTGATCGCTGTGCGAGCGGTGCAAACCGACGACTTCATGACGGCCGACTGGTATCCAATGCCGCACGATGTCCTGCAATCCATCTCCACCCGCATCATCAACGAAGTGCGCGGAGTCAACCGCGTCGTCTACGACATCAGCTCGAAGCCCCCAAGCACGATCGAATGGGAGTGAGGCGAGCGGCAGGAGTTCCCTTCCCGACACCAACCCAAGGCGTGAGTTGAGAAGTTGCAAATTTTCCCGAGTCGCCCGTTGAGCGGCTCCCTCGTTCTCGCGGCAGGTTTGATAACGGCCACGAACTCTTGCCGGTTGGCTCAACGAGTTGCCAGCCTCCTGAAATTTGAGACACCGGGCGACGGAAGGACCCAGACGAAAATCGTCGCCAACACGCCCCAACAACTTCAGGAGACTGCGCTAGTGTATGAAACAGGCGGCCGATATACTCCCGCCGCGTTGCAGGGGAGCCTACCGGTCGATGACCAGTCGAGACTCCCGCTGATTGCGAATTCATGTTCCGGCTAGCCGCTTGTCGCGGCAACCATTGTTACCGTCGGTCGAGGATGGGATTCCGATGATTGACAGTCTTGTTTCGCGATCAAGCAGTCTCGTGGCAACTGGTATCGAGGCCCTACCCGCCGTGAAATCGAACCGGAACGGAACGTCCGAGTGGAGCGGAGCGAACGACCCCGTGCTGGAACCTTCCGGCGGTTGGAGTCGTCGCACGCGATCTCTGTTAGGTGTGCAGGTTGTTTCGACCGGATCGTACGTGCCGGACAACACCGTCACGAACGCCGATCTGCAATCGCGTTACGGCTTCGACCCCGCCTGGATCGAACAGCGAACCGGCATCCTCGCCCGGCGGCACGCACTGCCCGAACAGGCCACCAGTCATCTCTGTATTGAAGCCGCACGCCGCGCGATGAAGAACGCCGGAGTGGAGGCTCGCGAAATCGACCTCGTGGTCGTGGGGACGTTCACCCCCGACTATCAATGTCCAACGACCGCCAATCTCGTGCAACAGGCTCTCGGGATCGACGCTCCCGCGATGGACGTTCACGCCGCCTGCTCGGGCTTCGTTTACGCACTCGCCACCGCCGCTCAGTTTGTGGCGACAGGCAACAGCCGCATGGCGCTCGTCATCGGTGGCGACTGCAACAGCCGCATCGTCAACCCGCTCGACATGAAGGTGGCACCGCTCTTCGGCGATGGTGCTGGAGCCGTCTTGCTGACGAAGGGGGACGCTCATCAGGGCTTGATGTGCTACCAGCTCGGTTCCGATGGCGGCGGCGGTCCGATGCTCGACCGGCAGGCGGGTGGCTCGAAAAACCCGACGACTCACGCAGACTTGGACGCCGGTCGGCAGTACCTGCAAATGGACGGGCGCAACGTCTTCAAATGGGCCGTCCGCGCGGTGACGGACAGCGTCGAACTGGTCCTCCAAAAGTCGGGCCTGGCAGCCCGCGATGTGGACTTGTACGTGCTGCATCAAGCCAACATTCGCATCATCAACAACGTCGCCGAACAACTCGCGATTCCCCCCGAGAAGCTCTACAACAACTTGCAGACCTACGGCAACACATCCGCCGGTTCGATCCCCATCGCCCTCGATGAAGCTCTGAACGCCGGGCGACTCAACCGTGGCGACACCTTGTTGATGAGCGGCTTCGGCGCGGGACTGACTTGGGGCACTTGCCTCTTCCGCTGGTAGACCCCAGCTTCGTGGGTCTGCTGTTCGGTAGCATCATAGTTCGAGTGAGGCCGCTGTTCGGCGCGGGTCTCGACCCCGCCGAAACGCCCGACCGAAGGTCTCCAGCTTCGTGTTCGACACGTGACACGATGCGTTCCTCGGTTCGAGGAAGCCCCTGAATTGGCCACGCTACGGGTGCTTCCACTATGCCGGAGCGTCCTGCCATCTGATCGACGAGCAGGGCCAGTCGAGCCGCACTCACTTGTGTTTGAGCGTCGTCTTCAGCGGTCTGCCTTTTGCCAACAGATTCTTCAGAACCGCATTCTTTCGCATCTGCTTCTGCAAGTGAGGCAGCTTCGTCGCGGGGCGGCGTGCTCCACCGGTGTTCGATCGGCTCATCGCGAGTTCCCTTTCAAAAGGCCGTTCTGCGTTTGACCGAGACCTCACTGTTGAGCGATACACTCGCTTCAATTTCTAACGGGAGCATCTCGTCGTTTCGCTCTGCCCGTCACCACCATTCACGAAACACTAGGAAATTCGACCATGCTCACTGCCGAGTCTCGCCGCCGTTCGTTTCCGATGCTCGATGAGATGGTCTACTTGAACTCAGCGGCGGAAGGAATGCCTCCCGTCGAAGTGGGCGAGGCGTTGGCTCAATACTTTCGCGACAAGCAACTCGGCATGGACGGTCGCGAACGACACTTCGCGGCGCTCGAAGAAACGAAGTCGCTCGTGGCGGAGTTGTACGGGCTGACCGCAGCGGAGATCGGCATCTGTTCGTGTTCGTCCGAAGCCTTCAATCTCGCCGCGCTGGCGATGCGACTCCGTGAGGGAGATGAAGTTGTCATCAACGACCTCGATTTTCCAGCGGGTGTCACACCGTGGTTGCAGCCAACTTGTCCGGCGACAGTGCGTGTCTGGCGAGCGCGAGCAGGCGTCTTGCATGTGGAAGACTTGACCAAGCTGCTCACGCCGCAGACGCGACTCGTCACCGTCTCGCTCGTCAGCTTCTTCAATGGTCACATGATTTGTTTGCCGTCCGTAGTGGAAGCGGTTCGGCGACATTCGTCCGCGCTGTTGGCGGTGGATGTCACTCAGGCACTCGGTCGCATCCCACTCGATCTGACCGGTGCGGACTTGATCGTTAGCAGCACTCACAAATGGATTTTGGCTAGTCATGGGGGAGGGCTCGTCGGAGTTCCTGCGGCGCGAGCCAGCGAATGGACTGTTCCGGCGGGGGGCTGGTTGCATCTGGAAGAGGCTTTCGGGCCGAACCGATTCGAGGGGGCGGTCAGTCGTCCGGGAGCGGCGGGCTTTGCGGTCGGGATGCCGAACTTTCCCGCGATCTATGCGATTCGCGCGGCGCTCCAGTATCTGAAGGGGATCGGTGTCGAGGCCATTGATCGCGTGGCTCGCCCGTTGACGCGCGCCTGTTTGGATGGAGTCGCCAAGCTGCCCGTGGAGTTGCTGGCACCGCGCGATGACTCGGCACTGGCAGGCATCTTCGCGTTCCGACATCCCGCTGCCGACAGGATCGCGCAGCAATTGAAGGCCCACCGGATCCACATCATGTCGCACGCCGGTCGCCTGCGCGTGGCCGTTCACGGCTACAACACGGAGTCGGACATCGAGACCTTTCTGCGTTGCCTGACGACCGCATTGAAGTCGTGAACGGCTCTTAGTCGCTCTGATCGTCACTCAGGGCACGACCACTTTCATGGCGAAAATCACTACGACCGCGCTGGTCCATTTCATGACGGCTGCGCAGGCGATGTTTCTCAATTTCACCGTGACCTCGCGGTAGT